>DATEGR010000503.1:0-11546 GCA_035279985.1 Verrucomicrobiia bacterium | reverse complement strand
GGAATTGCGGTCCGCCGACGGTATAATTGTCGGCCAGCACTGAAGCCCATTTGTCGAGCATGAGCATGGTGTTCAACACATCGCGCCCGGTCCGGCCCAAAACCACCGGGCCGTGATTGACCATCAGAATGACCTTGGGCGCGGCGCCGTGTTCGTCCATGAATTGCCGGAGCGATTTGCGCAATGCTACGGCCAGCCGGATGCCGGGATCAACATAAGGCACCACCGCCAGATGACGGCCGCAGACGACGATTTCATCGGGGAAAATGTGGCGGCGAAACGGCTCCGCGCCGAGTTTGCTGCACAGGATTTTCAGCAAGGAAACCGGGTGGGCGTGTCCGACCCATTGGGCGCCGCCTTCCTTCAGGCAAATCGCGTGCAAAAACGTCTCCACCGAAGGCAGTTTGCCATTCTTATCCACGCGGCACGATTCGAGAATCATTCGGACTTCGTCATCGGTTTTGTCAGGTCGATCCAGCGCCTCCAAAACCGGTGACAGGTTCACGCGGGTAAAGCCGCCGGCGTCAATCGTGGCCAACTGGCTGCCGGACGCCTTGACGTAGAACGTTCCGTCGGCCAGATCGGCGCTGACGTTCCCTTCGCCGAGGATGGCCAGATGCCGGTCTTCACGTCCGAGTTCATGGGATAACCGGATCAAGCGTTTCAGGATGTCTGCGTGTTTCATGGTTAGTCAGGTTGGAAGAATTGATTGGAAACGCGCGTAGGCATCGTCCCAGGCGCCGGTGTTTTTGGGTTCAAAAACTTTGGTTTCAAATGAGCGACGAATTACGGAACGCCCTTCGGCGAGCGAATGGATTTCGCCGAGGGCGTACAATTGCATGATGATGTTTCCAATGGAGGTGGCTTCCACCGGTCCGGCCACCACGGGGCAATGCAAGGCGTCAGCGGTGAATTGGTTCAGCAGTTGGTTCTGGCTGCCGCCGCCGACGATATAAATCCGGTCAATCGGTTTGCCGGTGACTCGCGCCAATGCTTCTTTCACAAAACGATATTTCAACGCGAGGCTTTCAAAGATGACGCGCGCAAACGCGCCAAAATCCGCGGGCCCGGTTTGTCCGGTGCGGCGACAAAACGTAACGATGGCTGCGGGCATGTCGGCGGGCGCCTGAAAATCCGGTGCGTCCGGGTCAATGAAGGCAGTGAATGGCGATGCTGATTGGGCCTGACGTTCCAGCGCGTCATAACTGACTGGTTTTCCAGCGGCGTCCCAGGCGCGCCTGCATTCCTGCAACAGCCACATCCCGGCGATATTTTTCAGAAAGCGCGTTGTGCCGAACACGCCGCCTTCGTTGGAAAAGGTGGCTTGATAACTTGCCTCCGAAATCACCGGCTGGCTCAATTCGCGTCCTATCAAGGACCAGGTGCCCGAACTCAGGAACACCGGTTCAGGCTCCTCCGCCGGCACGCCGACAACGGCTGAAGCGGTGTCATGCCCGGGGGGAGCGATGACCCGCAATTTGGTCGCGCCGGTTCCCGCTGCCACATCCGGCCGCAACCCGCCCAGCACCGTTCCGGCGTCGACCAGTTTCCCGAAAATTGGTTCCGGCAATCCCATGGCGTGGATCAGGTCGCGTTCCCACGTTTGCTTATGGGGATTGAGCAATTGGCTGGTGCTGGCAATGGATTTTTCATTCACGCCGATGCCGGTCAAAAGATAATGAATCAAGTCCGGCAGGAAGAGCAACCGCTTGGCTTTATCCAGCCGCTTTGCCTCCTCGGCCAGCAGTTGAAAGAGCGTGTTGAAGAACATGAACTGGATGCCGGTTCGCTGGTAAATCTCCCGGCGCGGCATCCGCCGGAACGCGGCTTCCTGCATTCCTTCGGTGCGGCGGTCGCGATATTGGAATGGCGCACACAACAATTTTCCATCAGCGTCCAGCAACCCGTAATCCACACCCCAGGTATCTACGCCGGCGGACACAACCGCCTCGCCATATCTTTTCACCGCGAGAGTGATGCCCTGTTTAATCCGGGTGAAAAGATGTTCGAGGTTCCAATGCCAGCCATCCGCTTCCTCGACCGGATCATTCGGGAAACGGTTCAGCTCGTTCAGTTCCAGACGGGTGCCGTCAAAAATTCCCGCCAGCACACGGCCGCTGCCCGCGCCGAGGTCAACCGCCAGACATATTTTTGAGGAGTTCAAGCCGGCTCCTCCTCCGCTGGCAGGAGCAGTTTGCCGCCGCTCCCCTGCAACGCTCGTTTCACCTTCGTTTCCGGCGGACGGCCGGTAATCAAGGTGTCTATGTCCTCCAGCCTGGCAAAGAAGTAGGATGACTTGAGGCCCATTTTGGTGCTGTCGGCCAGCACAATGGTTTGGTCCGACAGCCTGATGATTTTCCGCTTCAGCCCGGCCTGTTCGGCGTTGGCTTCGCTCAAGCCGCGTTTGGTGTCCAGTCCGCGACAGGACATAAAGGCCTTTTGGATGTGGTAAGATTCCAGCATTTGATCCGCCAAACTCCCCTGGCAGGACAGGGACCCGTGATTGACCACGCCACCCACCAAAATCACTTCCACCGCCGGTTGCCGGGCCAGCTCGACGGCAATTTTCAGCGCGTTCGTCAAAACCGTCACCTCCAGATCAGCCAGCAGACGCGCCAGATGAAACACCGTGGAACTGGCGTCGAAAAACACGGTGTCGCCCTTTTGAATCAACGCCCGGGCAACTCGGGCGATGGCCTCCTTTTCGCTGACGTTGGCCGTTTCGCGGCTGTCCAGAGGAAGGTCCTGCCGGCCGTCATTGACCGGCACCGCGCCGCCATGCTCGCGAGAGAGGCGACCATCGGCCGCCAATTTCTCGAAATCCCGCCGGACGGTTTCCTCCGAGACGGCCAGCACTTTGGCCGCGCGGGCGGTGGTGACCGCCCGCGATTTCGACAGCATGTCCAAAATCCGCTGTTGCCTTTCGACGGCCAGCATAATCACTTTATGAATTTTCTTCTTTTCTACTTGGGTTTTGGCGCGAAGCAAGCTTTAATTCACAGAAATAACAAAAAAAACACAGAATATCAAAGAATGAAATTTCAACACGTCAATGATCGGTGGGATGACGCCGTGGCCGCGAAGCTTTCGCCGGTCGAACTGCTGGTTTACCGTTCCAACTGCCTGGGCGCCGACCAGCGCGTGACCAATACCGGCGGCGGCAACACCTCGTCCAAGCTCGTGGAAACAGACCCGCTTACGGGTGAGCCGGTCGAAGTGCTTTGGGTCAAGGGTTCGGGCGGCGACCTGCGCACCGCCAGGCGGGAAAACTTTTCCTCGCTTTACCAGGCCCGGCTGCTGGGCCTGCAAAAAACCTACGCGGCCCGCGCCGACAAAGGCCTCAAGTCGCCGGCCGAGGACGACATGGTGGCGGCTTACAACCATTGCACATTCAATTTGAATCCACGCGCCAGTTCCATCGACACGCCGCTGCACAGTTTTCTGCCCGGCCGGTACGTGGACCACATGCACCCGAATGCGATCATCGCCATCGCCGCCAGCAAACGCTGTGAGGAACTGACCCGCGAAATGTTCGGCGGCGAAATGGCTTATGTTTCCTGGATGCGCCCCGGCTTTGAGCTGGGGCTGGCCATGCAGGAGATCGTCGGAAAGAACCCGAAGGCGAAGGCGATCATGATGGGGCAGCACGGCTTCATTTCATGGGCGAACGACGACAAGGAATGTTATTTGCGCACTTTGGATTTCATCGAGCGCGCGTCGGAATTAATCGGGAAAAGGTACGCGGCCAACGGTGGCGACGCGAAGGCCTTTGGCGGCCCGAAATGTCAAACCCTCGCGCCGGGAAAGCGTGGTGAGCTGTTGGCCGCGATTTTGCCGTGGCTGCGGGGGCAGGTTTCGCAACCAAAGCGCTTGATCGCGACGATTCAGGACGACGAAAAAATCCTGCGCTTTGTAAACTCGGCGGACGCGCCGCGTCTGGCCGGATTGGGCACCAGTTGTCCCGACCATTTTCTGCGGACGAAAATCAAGCCGCTGTATGTGGATTGGAATCCGCAGACCGAGGATTTGGCCGCGCTCAAAACGAAGCTGGCCGCCGGGCTGGCACAATACCGGAAGGATTACGCGGATTACTACCGGCGCTGCCGGCATCCCGACTCGCCGGCCATGCGCGACCCGAATCCGACGGTCATCCTGATTCCCGGGCTTGGCATGATTGCCTGGGGCAAAGACAAAAGCGAATCGCGGGTGACCGCGGAGTTTTATAATTGCGCGGTCGAGGTGATGCGCGGCGCGGAGGCAATTGACGAATACGTTTCGCTGCCGCAGCAGGAGGCCTTCGACATCGAATACTGGCTGCTGGAAGAGGCGAAATTAAAGCGGATGCCGGCGGAAAAGGAACTCGCGCGGCAGGTGGTCATCGTCGTCGGCGCCGGTTCGGGCATTGGCAGAGAAACCGCGCATCGACTCGTCCGGGAAGGCGCCCATATCGCCTGTGTGGACATCAATGAAGCGGCGGCGAGGGCCACGGCCGTAGAAATCACGGACAAATTCGGCGTCGGCATCGGCGTGGCGGGAACCGGCATTTCGAATTGCGGCCCGGCCATCGGCCTTGGCTGCGACATCACGAATCGCGCGAGCATCCGCAAAATGCTGGAGCAGGTCGCACTCGCCTACGGCGGGTTCGATTCGATTTGTGTGACCGCCGGGGTTTTTGTGCCGAGCGACACGACCGGCCACATTCCCGACGACAAGTGGGCGCTAACGTTCAATATCAATGTCACCGGCAGTTATCTGGTCGCCGACGAAGCGGCGAAAATCTGGCGGGAGCAGGGTTTGCGCGGCAGTCTGGTGCTTACGACCAGCGCCAACGCAGTGGTATCCAAGCAGGGCAGCGTGGCCTACGACACCTCCAAGGCCGCCGCCAATCATCTGGTCCGTGAGTTGGCCATCGAACTGGCGCCGCTGGTGCGCGTCAACGGCGTCGCGCCCGCCACCGTGGTGCAAGGCTCGGCCATGTTCCCCCGCGACCGGGTGATTGGTTCACTCGCAAAATACAAAATACCCTACACGGACGACGAATCCACCGAAGCGCTGGTTAAGAAACTCGCCCAATTTTACGCAGAACGCACATTAACCAAGTTGCCCATCATACCCGCGGACCAGGCGGAAGCTTATTTTTTACTGGTTGGCAATCGGTTGGGAAAAACCACCGGACAAATCATTGCCGTGGACGGCGGTCTCCATGAGGCGTTTCTGCGGTAACTCCCAATGTTTATGCCAAAAGCCGGCATTCTGAATCCGCCCGTCAATTTTTTATCAAGTCGCGTGCGCCGCGCCAGCACACTGGCCATTGGGAGTTGGTCGCGGTGATAAGGGCTGTTCGGTGATGGCGGAGAGGAAAGATGACAGGAATCGGGGCGTGCTTTGGGTAGTATCCTGATTTGGCAGTAGGGCATCCCGCAATGCGGGATAAGGAGTGCTTGCCCAACGACTCGTTACCTCGTCGCCTACAAATTCAGGACAGTACCGTGCTTTGCACTTGCCGCCGTATTTCCTTGTTCCATAATAAACTCTACAGATTTTATGTCCTCGACTGGTTTTTTGGTAATCGGAAGAAAAACTCAGCCACTGGTGAGCAAATGAAATTGACCTTTAAACTACGCTATCACACAAAGTACGGCCAATCCCTCTGGCTTACCGGCGATCATGAAATCCTGGGCGGCGGCCGGGTTGAAAAGGCAATACCCCTCCAGTACCTCAATGAGGAATTCTGGCAAGTCACTGTCACCCTGCCGAAAGAGCCGCCAACGAAGGTTGAGATTCACTACAACTATGTCTTGTGCCAGGTAGATGGTTCTTCGATTCAAGACTGGGGAAATGGCCGGACCATTAATCCCGCCGCGTTCGCGCAAGAGGAGGTGTTGATTGTTGACGCCTGGAATAATGAAGGGTTTTTTGAGAATGCGTTTTACACGGAACCGTTCCAACAGGTCTTGTTGAGGCCCAATCACACCGAGGTGCGAAGGCCGGCTCCGTCAGCCGCCACGCACACCTTTAAAGTCAAGGCCCCGCTGCTGGGGAAAGGGCAGACACTTTGTCTGCTGGGTGAGACTGCGGCTTTGGGCAATTGGGACATGGCGCAACCACCCCTTCTGGGCCGGACGGCGGGCAGTGATTTTCTCTGCGTGAAGTTGAATTTGAACAATCAATCGTTCCCCATCACCTACAAATATGGGGTCTATGACGTTGAAAGAAAGGTCTTCGTTCGTCATGAAGCCGGCAGCAACCGGATTTTGCACGATGCCCCGACACCGGACAAACATACCATCGTGCATGACGGCTTTGCCGTGCTGCCGGCCGATACCTGGAAGGGGGCCGGTGTGGCGATTCCCGTGTTCAGCCTGCGAAGTGAAAACAGTTTCGGGGTGGGGGAGTTTGAGGATCTCAAACAGCTGGCCGACTGGGGCGGGCAGGTGGGACTGAAACTGATTCAGATCCTTCCGGTGAACGATACCACCGCGACGCATACCTGGACCGATTCGTACCCGTATGCCGCCATTTCGGCGTTTGCGCTGCACCCGCTTTATCTCAACCTCGCCGCGGTCGCCGGTCCGAAGAACCAGAAGCTGCTGGCGGCGCTGGAACCGGAACGCCGGCGGCTCAATTCGCTCGACACGGTGGATTACGAGGCTGTGATGAAGGCCAAACTTGGTTTCATCAGGCAAATTTTCCCGTCGCAAAAGGCGGCAACTTTTCGAAGCCGGGATTACCGGAAGTTTTTTACCGAAAACCGGCATTGGCTGGAACCCTACGCGGTGTTCTGTTATTTGCGTGACCGGTATGGAACCCCGGACTTCAACCAGTGGCCGGCTCATCGTCGTTATCAACCGGCTGAAGCGGATGAACTGGCTGCCGTAAATTCCCAGGCCCATGACGATATCGCGCTGCATTATTTCATTCAATATCACCTTCACCAGCAGCTCAAGGCGGCGGCGGAACATGCGCATAAGCAGGGCATAATTCTGAAAGGTGACATTGCCATTGGCGTTTATCGCCACGGCGCCGACGTGTGGTGCGAGCCGGAGTTGTTTCACACCGACACCCAGGCCGGCGCGCCGCCGGACGCGTTTGCGGTCAAAGGCCAAAACTGGGGTTTCCCGACCTACAACTGGCCGCGGATGAAGGAAGGCGGTTTTGCGTGGTGGAAGCGCCGGTTCGCGCAGATGAGTTGTTATTTCGATGCGTTTCGCATCGACCATGTCCTCGGCTTTTTCCGCATCTGGAGCATCCCCGCCCATGCCGTCGAGGGTATTCTGGGAAGCTTCGTGCCGGTGATTCCCGTGGAGGCCGGCGAATTCAGCGCCCGCGGCATTGCATTCGATCACGACCGCTGCACCAGGCCTTTCATTACAGGTGCGGTGCTGGAGGAAATTTTTGGCAATGATTCCGAAATCGTTCGCCGCGAGTTCCTGAACGCCGGGCCCGACGGTCAGTACTCATTGAAACCCGGATTTGCCACGCAACGCCAGGTGGAAACCTGGTTTGTCGCCCGGGAACAAAACGCGCGCAACGCGAAACTCAAAACCGGATTGTTCGATTTGATCAGCAACGTGATTCTGTTCGAGGTCGAGGGTTCGCAACCCCGGCAATACCATTTCCGGTTTTCGATGGCGGACACGACATCCTTTAAAAATCTTCCGCCCCGGACCCGGGCGCAGCTCCAGGAATTGTATGTGGATTATTTCTTCCGGCGGCAGGACGATTTCTGGATGCGCGAAGCGATGCAGAAGTTGCCTGCGCTCAAGCGCGTGACGAACATGCTGGTCTGCGGCGAGGACCTCGGCGTGGTGCCGGACTGTGTACCCGTGGCCATGAAGCAGCTTGGTTTGCTGAGCCTCGAAGTCCAGCGCATGCCCAAGCGGCTGGGCCAGGAATTTTCCCGGCCCGCGGACGCACCTTACCTCAGCGTGGTCACGCCGTCATCGCACGACATGAGCACCATTCGCGGCTGGTGGGAGGAAGAGGCAGAGCTCACGCAAAAATTTTACAACCAGGAACTCGGCCGTCCGGGCGAGGCACCCCGGCGCTGTGAGGGTTGGATCAATCGGGCCATCGTGGACCAACATCTGGCCTCACCGGCGATGTGGAGCATCTTCCAGTTGCAGGATTTGCTGGGCATGGATGAAAAGCTACGCCGGGCCGATCCCCACAGGGAGCGCATCAACGTGCCTGCCATTCCCAATTATTACTGGCGCTACCGGATGCACCTGACGCTGGAAATGCTGCAAAAAGCGGATTCATTTAACGCGGAACTCCGGCGATTGATTGAACAGAGCGGGCGGTGAACTCCAGCGGCGTGTTTTAGAGCGGTTTCAAGAATTCTGCAGCCGCTGGCAAATCCCACGTCCAGCGAATGGCGCGAAGCGTCTTGGACTGCGGCAGCTCCTCTGCCGCTTTGGGAATCGCGCCACCCGTTGAAAAGCGGCAGAGGGCTGCGGCAGTCCAAAACCTGGCGGGCGCTTCCCGTCCACCATTCAAAATTCGGCCACAGTTTTAATTTAACCGCTCCAGGGCGCGATAGGAAACAAAAAAGCCCCGCAATTGCGGGGCTTTGTAAGAACTTGAAAGAATTTACTTCCGGCGACGAATGGCCAGCAACGCTGCCAGACCGGAGAATCCCAAAAACGTCATCGTGGCAGGTTCGGGAACCACGGATACGGTGAAATATTCACCCGGAGTGCTGGCAAAGTTAAACTGGCTTCCGCTTGAACCGGTATAGGGTCCACCGCCACCTACATTGCCCGTTCCCACTGCCAAGCCCGGCAGAAACTGGTTGGCAAGATAACCATCACTGCCGCCATTGACATCGGCAAGGACCATGATGTTACCACCGCCGTATCCAATCGCCGAGAGGGGGATAACCAGTTCATATCCGGTGGTCACGGCCGCGCCACCAGAGTAAGCTGAACCCGGGGCTCCCATGGTGCTGGCGTGGTTGTTGTTGAGGTAAATGCTCGAGACACCGCCGTCGCTTCCGGCAGCAATTCCGGTGGAGGTCTCAGCGAGAGCCCCGACATAACCGCCGGTACCACCGATGAGGTTGTACTCTTCGCTATACAAGGTGCCGGCATAATCGTTCACGTCGAGAGCGAAGGTCGCATTGAATCCCGGACTGAAAACGGATCCGTTCATGGCCTGCATCGTGCCGGTGGCAGCAGCACCCAAAACGTTCTGGCCGCCCGCCGCTCCACCCGCAATGAATACATTCAGGTGATTGCCGTTGTTTTCGGTGTTACCCGCCAGGAACAGGTACAGATTCCCGCCGGAGATCGCACCATAAGCGGCGTCCAACTCGGAACCGCCGACTGAATCATTGCCGCCAGCGGCAAGACCGAAGCCGGTACTGATGGTCTGAACGGCCAGCGGACTGCCGTAGAAACCCGGGTTCACGGTTCCGTTCAGGTTTTGAGCCTGCACACCAACGGTTGCACCCAAAAATGCCAACGCTGCCCCACTTGCGAGTACTGTTTTGAATTTCATAATAATGATACTGGTTACTGATTATTGTTCAGGATCGTGCTTAAAACTACCATTTTTCCGACGGCTTGACTACCGCATATTCATGCGAGAACGCCGCAAAAAGCCCGCCTTTTTGCATCCGTTCTTACGCTATGCTGCAAGCTAAAAAACGGGCAAAAAGGAAACCTGTTTTATGGGAAAAATTGGACGCGGAAATAGCGCGTGCCGTTGGCCGGGCTGTTGGTGTAACTGGCGATCGGTCCGGCCGCATTGATAAGGCCGCCCAAAGTGTAAAAGGGCACGGAAAGGTTGGTGGTGCTCCATACCTGATAGGTTTTGCCGGAGACGCTGTTCCAGGACAACACGCTGCTGCTGAGGATGTTCAATACCGGAATCCAGGCCGGGTTTACCAGAGCCACCCCGGCGCTGCTGGCACTGGCCGCGCCCTGGATGCCGGCATTGTTGATGGCGCTGGCCTCCGCGTAAAGATGGGCGCCGAAATTGTTCGTCACCGTCAAGGACGTGCCGGTGACGATGCCGCTGAACACATCCGAACCACCGGGCGTGGTACCGACGATAACGTAATAACCGCTCACCCCGCCTTGCGAGTCGCTCACGGCGGGCCAGGTGAACGTTACGACGTTGGTGAAAATATAATTATTGGTCGTGCCAATGCCTGGTGCGGATGGTGTGGGTGGCGGCGTCACGTCGTATAGTTTCAAGTATTGCGCTTCGAATGGGGCGTTGGTCCAGCCGGCGTTGCTCGTCGGCACGGGATTGAGCAAGACGAAAACGCCGTTGGCCAAAAGGTTGCTGCCGGCAATGCCGCCGGTGCCGCCGTTCCAGAGCCAGTCATTCCGGCGATTCGGATCGGCGCCGAGGTAGGCGGCGATATTTTTGACGTTGTAAATCCGGTTTGGTTGGATGCCGAACAGGTTCGAGCCGTTCCGGGCGACGTTCACATCAAAGTTACCGGCTTGCGCGTTGTTCCGGTCGATCGTGGTGAAGGCGAACACGACGTCGGAAAAATTCGGCGCGGCGTTGGCAGTCTGATATTTTGCCACGGAGAAAATCGAAGGCTGCGGCGATCCGCTGCCGGTCTGGTTGAGATAATAGCGATTGGAACTCTTCAATGCGGGGCTGAACTGCCGAGCCTGGTTGACAGCGGCGTAGACGGGCCAGAGCTGGTCCAGGCCGAAATTCCGGTTGGCCGGCGAGTAAATCGGCTGGAGCGAATTGTAATCCATGAATTGCGGGATCGTCTTGCCAAAGTTCAATTGGTAACGGTCAAAACCGAAATACGTGGAGATGCCCAGTTCCTCGCCGTAGAAAATCATCGGCGCGCCGTCCATGGTGCTGCAAGCCATATAGCGGATGACCGCCTCATACGGATCACTGTAGCTCTGTTCGTCGTGCGACACGTTGTTGAGGAGCACCAGGCCCTGGCCGTAGCTGTTGCGGCGGGCGTCAAAGGCGTTCCGGTAATCGCCCGCCGTGGCGGCATTTTGCAGATCGAAAAGGAGGTTTTCGTTCAAGACATCAAACTGGCGGTTGGAACGGTAAGTCACCGCGCCGCCGTCGAGCGATTCCGTCATGAACACGAAATCCCATTTCCGGCTGCGGACCTTGTTGATGATGTATTCCCAGCATTGCGGCGGCAGGCCCTGGCCGAAATCGGCGCGCAGCCCGTCAATGCCCTTGTCGGCCTGGTTCGCCGGTGTGCCGTCCGGGCAGCCGGTCCGGTCCAGCCAGTAAAGGATGCAGTCGGAGAAATAGCGCCAGACGTTCTGCGTGATCCGGTCGAAATGACCGTTGCCGCTGCCGGTGCTGTTTTCATCCCCGATCGAATAATCAAACCAGTCGGCCTCACTGGCGTAATTACCGGCTTGCGACGAATTGGGCACCAAGGCGGCGTAACGGCCGAAGTAAATGTCCGCCACGTCGCTCCATTTGCCGAAGTCATAACGGTCCGGCGCCGCCCCGACCGTGGTCGGGGTGGAGGCGCGCTGATCATATTCGTTGACGCGCGAGTAAAACCGCGCCTCGGTACTGGCAATATCATCCGT
>DATEGR010000502.1:0-5700 GCA_035279985.1 Verrucomicrobiia bacterium | reverse complement strand
AAGCGTAATTCGACCCTCAAACCGCTGGGCCTGACGTTGCGGGAAAATTGCCGACCCGGTGATGTCATGGTTTGCTGGGGCCAGCTGCCCGAAGGCCTGCCCTTTTATGCCTGCCCGGCAATTTGCCCGACGAACCGGCCGTATTTCGGCGACATGAACCTGGCGCAGGTACCTTTTGAATTTCCCGGCAATCAGAAACGGCTGGGCCGGCTGCTGTTGCCCGACGACAACGCGCTGGCAAATCTGCTGGCGGAGGACCACCGCGTCTGGGTGGTCGGCTTCAACGACGAGGTGGAGCATTTTCTGCAGAACCACCCGGCCAGGCCGTTGACCCTGGTGACGAACGTCGGCCAGTGGAAATTGTTCGTGAACCGCTGAACGCATTGGGCGCGGAGATTATCGTGTTTGGAGTTCCCCGTTTACGCGGTAAATCGTGAAATTTCGTTCAAACCGCCTGAAGGCGGGACTCCAAACGGAATCCGTATCAGATGCACCCGTTCGGACTAGGAACGGCGCATTTTCCTTGCTGGCCCAGATGATTTGCTCAAACATTTCGGGAATGACAAAAGTTTTGCTTCTGGGTTTGGGCCGGTGGGGCGCCAACCATTTGCGCAATCTGCATTCGCTCCCGATTGAGTTGTATGTCGCCGAAGTGGGTGAGAAACAACTCGAACCGGCGCGCAAGCTCGGCCTGCCCGCCGAACGCCTCACGACCCGCTACCAGGATTTCCTCGGCCAAGTGGATTGCGCCGTCATTGTCACACCGGCGCAACACCATTTTGCCCTGGGCAAGGAATGCCTGGAAGCCGGTAAGGACGTCTTTGTCGAAAAACCGCTGACGCTGGCCGACAATGAGGCAAAGCAACTCGCCGAATTGGCCGATAGAAACAAACGCATCCTGCAGGTCGGCCATATCCTGCGTTTCGATCCAGCGACATTGTGGCTGCGCGACGCGGTGCAGGGTGGTCAGTTCGGACGGGTGAACATGGTGCGCGGCCATTTCGGTGGCTTCAAACGCCCGCGCAATGACAGTGGTGTGATGTTCGCCGACGGCATCCATTTCGCCGACCTGTTCAATTTCATCCTGGGCGCGCTGCCGAAGAGCGTGCTGGCGATCCACCACGATTTCCTGGGACGCGGCATGGATGATGTCTCATTGGTCTCGCTCGAATACGACACACCGCACGGCAAAACGTGGGCGACCGTCGAGAACGACTATTTCATTCCCGGCAAATTTCGCGAGGTCATTGTTTGCGGCGACCAGTTGAGCGCGGTTTGTGATTACAACGTGGCGCAATACAAGATCAAGACCTACGAGAACAAGCACGTCCGCGACGGGAAGGATTTCAAAGGCATTGAAGGCGCGGTACATCAGATTGAATGTCCGCCGGAAGAGCCGTTGCTGGCCGAGCTGCGCGCGTTCATTGACTCGGTGCAGACGCGGAAAGCGCCGCGCGCCGACGGCTGGGCCGGTTACAATGCCGTTCGCGTGATGAACGCCGCGCTGGAATCCGTCAAAACCGGCCGGGCAGTTGAATTGTAAAAGAATTTCAACCACGGATGAACACAGGTAGACACGGATTCAAAGCGGCGTGGAATTCCGCAAGGTTTTGGACTGCGGCAGTCCGCTGCCGCTCTTGGATCACAGGCCTGCCTTCGAAAAGCGGCAGAGGGCGGGCGCACTCCAGGACGCGTTTCTGGTCAAACCCCAGGAAATTTCATCTGTGTTAATTCGTGTCCATCTGTGGTAATAAACTGAATTTATGAGCAAAATCACCTTATCCAAATGTTTCGTGAACGCCGAAGTCGAAGAGGCCGCGCTGCGCGCCATCCGCTCCGGCCAATACATCCTGGGCAAGGAATCACAGGAGTTTGAAAAAGAACTCGCCGCGCATACCGGCACCACGCAATGCGTCCTCGGCTCGTCCTGGACGATGATTGTCTATCTGCTGCACCAGCTCCAGGGCGTCGGGCCCGGCGACGAAATCATCGTGCCCAGCCACACGGCGTTTCCGACCATGGAACCGCTCATCCATCTCGGCGCGCGACCGGTGTTTGTGGATATTGACGACACCTATTGCCTGGACCTGGGCCAGGTCGAAGCCGCCATCACGCCGCGCACCGTCGGCCTCATTCCGGTTTACCTTTACGGTCATCCGGTGGACGTGGACCGCCTGCTGGCCATCGCGGCGAAGCATCATCTGTGGGTGATCGAGGATTGCGCGCAGGCGCAGGGCGCGAAGTACAAAGGCAAGACCGTCGGGAGCATGGGCGACTTCGGCGCGTTCAGCTTTTTCCCGTCGAAGAATTTGACGGTCCTCGGCGACGGCGGCTGCATCACCACGAACAACACGCAGATGGCCGACCGCCTGCGGATGCTCCGCAACCACGGCCGCCAGGGCAAATACGACCATGAATTCCCGGGGTACAACGTGCGGTTCAACGAGATCAATGCCGCCATCGGGCGCGTGATGTTGAAGCACCTCGATGGGTTCAATGAGAACCGCCGTAAGATTGCCGCACGGTACAACGAACGCCTCAAGGGCATCGTCCAGACACCACCCGTGCGCGAATGGGCCACGCCAGTGTATCACATGTATGTGGTCCGCTGCGAAAAACGCGACGACCTCCAGAAATTTCTCAAGACCAGGGAGATTGACACCGGCATCCATTATCCGAAACCGAACCATCTGCAACCGGCAGTCACAGGTTTGTTCCCCTTCATTCCCAAACTCCCCCGCACGGAACAGGCCGTGAAGGAAATCCTGTCGCTGCCGATTCACGGTGAAATGACTCTGGACGCCGCTGACAAAGTTTGCGACGCGATTGCGGAATTTTACGGCAGGAAATGATTCATCCGCGACTTGAGGCGCGTGGGAAGCGGTGAAAGGAATTTGCCAGCGGCAAAGGCCTGCGAGGGCCGAACGAGCGGGCGCGAGCGGGTTCATTGCGCGAATCAACGCCAATTTTGCGTGTCGGCGTCTCGGCAGAGCGCCGCAAACTGTAACGGGAATTCAGACGGCAGCTCTCTCCCGAAGGCCGCTGCGGCGCAGGCGGACGGGGCGCACCCGCAAACGGGACGGACGGACTTGATTTTAATTCTGTCTTCCGACCTCTGATTCGACGGACTCTTTTCCTGAAATCATTTTGGGATAGACGATTGCCGGAATGAATTTTGTTTGGACGCTCGCCCTCACCTGTTTCCTCCCCCCAAGGAGAGGACAGCGAACGGCTTCCGGTTGGCGGAAAGCTGTCCGGCAAATCCAGCCGCACGAATTTTCAAGTCGGCAGCGGACCATTCTCCCTCTCCTGGAGGAGAGGGTCGGGAGGTCGGAGGTTGACCCATTTGGAATCCGTATTCCGGATGCCGCAGGGGCAACGGGTCGCGCCGACTCGGCGCACGATGCCGGGCGATGACGGGAATCCGTGCCGGCGGTGGACGCCAAGCTCAAGGTGCCGGTCACGCCTGCCCGAAAGTTTGAGGACGTGGTGAAATCCGTCCAAGCCGCCGCTGTCTTGGTCTTGGTTTATTGATTTATCCGCGAATGGACTCGAGTTTGTTTTTTCGCGCAAATTCGCGAAATCAGCGGATAATAAAGCGCCCCCGCCCGGGTAATTCGCGTTCTAAATCGCTTTTTCCTTCCGCTCATTTCTGGTAAATTTCAGCCATCTGCATGACTGCCGCGAGCAAAGAAAAGCAACCCGTCACGCTGCCCGAGGGCGTGAGTTTGCAGCGCGTCGCGCAGGTGTTGCTGGAGGCGTGGGAAGCCGGCTCACATCAATGGACTGGCACGCCGGTGCAATTGCGCGAAGGATCCAAACCCGCGCCGTCCGCGCCTGTGCCGCAGGATGCGATGGAGCTGTTCCGGCTGCTGCATGAGCGGCACGTGGATTATCTGCTCGTCGGCGGCATGGCAATGCTCACCTACATAAAAGGGCGCAATACGGAAGACGTGGACCTGCTTTTGTCTGTGACCGCGCTGGCAAAAATTCCCGAACTGAAAATCGAAGATCAAAATGATTTTTTTGCTCGCGGGAAATTTCGCAGTATCCGGGTGGACCTGTTGCTGACCGCCAATCCACTTTTTAACGTTGTAGAGGAGAAATTTGCCACGAGCCATCGCTTTGCCGAACGGAAAGTACCGGCGGTGACCGTCGAGGGTTTGATCGTCCTGAAACTTTACGCGTTGCCGTCGTTGTATCGGCAGATGGACATGGATCGTGCGGCGCTTTATGAGAATGACATTGCCATGCTGATCGCCCGTCATTCGCCTGCCATTGAACCGTTGCTGGCCCTCGTGAAACAGCATGTCGAACCGGGTGACAAACGGGAATTGGAAAAAATCCTTGCCGAATGTTCCGGACGCGCGGACAAGTTGCGCCAGCGAACCAATTCATAAATGACAGAAGAACCCGAACTGAGCCTCGTGATCCCCTGCTACAACGAGCAGGACAATTTGCGCGCGCTCATCGAGGCGATCCGTCAGGCGGTGGACCCGCTCCGGGTGCCGTACGAGGTCGTCATCACCGACGATTGCAGCCGGGACCAGTCGTGGGAAATCCTCAGGGAACTCGCGGCGTCCGACCCGCGCATCCGGGGGCAGCGGTTTGCGTTCAATTGCGGCGAGTCCGCGGCCAGTTTTGCCGGCATGAAGGCCGCCCGCGGCAAATATATTGTCACACTGGATGCCGATTTGCAGAACGATCCGAAGGATCTGCCGAAATTTCTGGAAGCGCTGAAGCATTTCGACTGCGTCTGTGGCACGCGGGTGAAGGCCCGGGGGAAAGGTGACAATTTCATCCGCGTGGCGTCGTCACGCATTGCGAACTGGGTACGGAACAAACTTTCCGGCGAGCAGATTGCCGATGCCGGCTGCACCTATCGCGCCTTCAAGCGCGAGTGCATCGAGAACCTGAAATTTTTCAAGGGGATGCACCGCTTTCTGCCGACGCTGTTCAAGATCGAGGGCCACACGGTCACGGAGATTGCAGTGACCAATAATCCGCGTTTTGCCGGTGAGAGCCATTACGGCGTGTGGAACCGGCTGTTCGCGTCGTTGTATGACCTGCTCGCCGTGCGCTGGATGAAAAAGCGGATGTTCAAATACCAGGTCGCAGAGAGAGTCAACTGAATGGTCGCGGCGCTCAGAGACCGCCGCTCCAACCCTATGCAGCGGTTTTTAATCATCACCGCGAACTGTGTGTTGCTGGCGTTGCTGCTCATCGGCCTGCCGGCGGCGACCCATGCGCAATGGGGTGACTGGCAAATTGCCTCCGTTTCCACCGGCCGACAGCTGCTGTTTTGGGGATTGGCCATCGCCATGGCCGGAAATATCCTCGTCGGGCACGCCGTGGTCAAAGGCCGCAAGGCAAAAATTCTGTGCTGGGAATGGACGGCAATTTTTGCCGGATTACTGCTGGCTGGCTGGGGATTCGCACGTGGCTATTTTAATTTCAACTGGCTGAAGCAGGCGCTGCTTTGGTTTCAAAATCATTTTTGACTGCGGCTTGACGGCAATTTCTGCTTATCCTTCAGCAAGTTCGTACCAATAAAACCAATGGATGGCATCTCTCATGCTGATAGAATAAGAAACGTGAATTATCCAGACTGCGATCCCGCAATCAAATGGTTACAATAACAGGCGGGCGCATATCAAAAAATGTGGGGGTAAATTGGGGTGGGTCGTGATATAAGGCGGG
>DATEGR010000501.1:0-9937 GCA_035279985.1 Verrucomicrobiia bacterium | reverse complement strand
ATCGTGCGGATCGGGTGATCCTTGGGCACGACCGAATCAGGAGAAATCAGACAAACCAGTTCCGGTTGGGACTTGATGGCGCCACGCATGTTCTTCTGACACGCAACTCCTCTGCCAATTCAATAGTTTTTCAAAAGCCTGTTAGATAGTCGTCCCAAAGGATTAAGCAACGGCGTCACTGTGAATTATGAGGTTTTAAATGATCAATGGTATGCGAGTACAAACGAGAGGCTCAAACTGATGGCCAATACGGTAATTAAGGGCCAATCGTTAATCAAAATCCCCGAAAAACGGAATTACTTTCGGAACCGCATCATTATTTTGTGCATAATGGGAATTTCGTTGCTTGTAGCTATTGGATTTGTGATCCAACATAAACAAAATAAATAAAGGAAATCTATGAAAATTAAAAATGCAATTATTATTACATCAGCTGGAATATTAATAACATCAACGGTAACGATTTTGGCTTGTGAAACAATTATACCTTTTGGCTATTGTGCGGGAACAAGTGGTCAGGGCGCGAATTGTTCTAATGGTTGCGAAGCTATCGACTATACACCAGAAAATCAACAAATCTGTTACGCGCTGGGTGAAGGTCAATCAGGAATGTCTGATTGCACACAGAAGTGTGTTAATGTATGGGAACATATCCACATCGAAACTCCCATATACATCGGCAGTTATTGTGGTTGTGGCCTGCCAGAAACAAATGATGACGAACCTGCTGGAAGTTGTAATCAAGACGAGTTTCCTCCAGGTGCAACTTCCTGTCCCTAATAAGAAACTTTAGTACTAAGTATCGGCTCCAATTCGCGACTGAAGCAGCCACTGTAGGATTCAGCTAAAGTAAAATATGCAAGCGAGATTCATTCGCTTCTTTATTTTCTCAGCCGCGGTGTTGTTATTTGCCACCTCAATAGCCAAGTTAATTAGCGTCTTTGGCAAGAGCCATATCCTAGAGACTCACGATCCGCTTTTTGAGGTTTCATACAGAAATCTACTTTTGATTGCCGGAGCATTCGAGTTTGCAACATCATTAGTATGTTTTTTGGTTAAAAGTAACATCATGCGCGTTGGATTGGTGGCTTGGTTAGCAACCGTTTTTCTGATGTATCGTATAGGTATGCCCTTTGTCGGTTATCAACAACCATGTCCTTGCTTGGGTAGCTTGACAGGTGAAATTCATATTTCTTCCCAGACTGCCAACACTGTGGCAAAAGTAATTTTGTCGTATCTACTTGTTGGTAGTTACGTTGCACTGTTGGGGATATGGCGGCGGCATAAGGTTAAATCTATACCTGTGCTAGCATGACGAGGTGGTGCGGCAGCATCAAAGTCGTATTATTATTGGCGATTACGGCGTTGTGTCTTTTTGACTCCATGGTACAGCAGCAAAGCGACATTTTTCGCGAGTTTGACTTCTTCTTGCTTTCGGTTCAGGGGATGCTGCTGGTTTGCCTAGCGGTTTGGTCTGGCGCTTTTCTTTTTCTGACTTTCAGGCCGAACGATTGGCCGCTGGTAGGCCTTTTATTCGCCGCAATAGCCGCATTTTTTGTCAGCTATACGGGTCGGCCGATAAGCGATGCCGCCACGCTTTTGGCGGGAGTGACGCTGGGCAGAGGAGCGCACTTTGCGCTAAGACAGAATGAAGAAGTAAGAAGTAAGAATGCAGAAGTCAAAAATCCTTCGACACTTGTCACTCTCCACTCGCCACTTGTCACCTTTCTGCTTGGTTTGGTTTTGCTACTGACGTTTTCGGTGTTCTGGCATTTGGACATGTCGGACAGTTTTTATCACGGTCCGCGCTGGATGGGACTTTGGAATAATCCCAATGACTATGGAATGTTGATGGGGGCGGGGGTGGTGCTCGCAATCGGATTGCTCGCGGCAAATCAGAAGTCAGAAGTCAGAAGTCAGAAGCCAGCCAGAGCCTCCTCACGTCGGCTCCTACTGGGCATTCTTTTTATTGCCGCTGGCATGATGGCGGTTGGTTTACTCTTCAGCTACAGTCGCGGAGCATGGGTGGGAGCGGCCATTGGTTTGCTATATCTGGTAAAGGCTTATGGGAAATTCAAATGGCGATGGATTTTGCCTCTGGTTCTTGTGGTTGCCGCGGCAGTCTGGTTTTTCTGGAACGCCACGCCGGATTCAGCGCCGTGGTATTTGAAGAGGATGGATTTGGGCAGGCCATCGGCACAACACCGGGTGGCCGCGTGGAAGGCTGGTTTTGAAATGATGCGGGATCATCCATTGGGCGTGGGCTGGAACAAGGCGGTTGATGTATATCAGAAAAATTATTCGCCGCCGGAAGACGGCGCGGCGGCCCTCACCACGAATGATTATTTGATGTTGGGAACACAATTGGGCTGGCCGGGGTTAATTTGTTTTGTGGCGTATGTGGGGTTGTGCTTTAGAACCAAACGGCACCTCACCCCGGCCCTCTCCCCATTTGGCCCCTCCACCCCTGCCAAACGCGGAGAGGGAGAATCCTCGTCCGTCACGCCGCAGACCACGCCACCTGTCACCCGTCACATGTCACTCCTCGCGGCTTGCAGAGCAGGGGCGTTGGCGATGCTGGTGGCATTTTGGTTTGACGGCGGATTGTTCAAGCTGGCGACGGCGGTGGCGTTTTGGATTTTGCTGGAACTGGGGGCAAGCCGGAGGTCAGAGGCCGGAAGTCGGAAGTCCGAAATCAAAAATCAGACCTCTGATCTCCGGCCTCTGACTTCCGGCTTCACGCTGGTTGAATTGCTAACCGTCATCGCCATCATCGCTATTCTGGCGGCCATTCTTTTGCCGACACTATCGGCAGCCAAAGAACGGGCTTTGACTACAAGGTGTCAATCCAATATACGCCAGATTGGCTTGGGAATGAATATGTTCGCGGACGAAAATAAAGGGCTTTACCCGGAGTCCGGCGGGTTGATTCCGTGGGGCCAAATTGATCCGCAGACGCAAAGGCACAGTTGGATGCAACAAATTCTGTCCTTCACACAGAACACCAACGTTTATCGTTGTCCGAAGGATTTGCAGGGCTGGTTCAGTTATTTCAACGGCGCGCGTGCCGCCATGATTGTTGTGTCAAATTTTGCTTCGGTGGACACCAAACAGATTCGGTTCCCGGCCGAGTATGTGTTATCCGGCGATACCATCTGGACAGGTCCGGGCATTGCCGACTCGGACAAGGACGATTACTCGCAGAATTGCGTTGGCGGCATTACGAATGGATACCCGTGGTGCGAATGGCAGGTGCACAACAAGGGGCAGAACATCCTTTTCAGCGATGGTCATGTCAAGTGGTATAACGGGTACAATCCGAATGAGATGACCTTTCGCTATGATTCCATCCACGGCTGGCCGTGAGCGAATCAGCCCGTCGAAAAAGTAGCAGCCGACGTGAGTCGGCTCCAACTTTGATGGAATTTTCGAGGAAATTTGAGCCGGCTCACGCCGGCGGCCACGAAATGAATGCTTATTAATGGACAGTTATGAACGGTTCTTCAAAACACGACTCGCGCTGGACGGGCATCGGGCTGGCGGCGGGAGCCGTTTTGTTCGTCATCGGCTGGCGGCTTTGTGTCATTGCCAGCCAGCCTGCTCACTGGTCGGCAATCGCCACAGAAATCGGCTCAATACCATTGCCCAAGGAGGAACTGAATGCCCAAGAAGTGGTACCCAGCAATAACGGACATGGATTGATTTTTTTTAAGGAAACAGAAACAGGGCTGGGCACCTATTTCTGGGATGCCGCCATTGGCAAGAGCAAATTCCTATTCGAGCAGCGAGAGAAGTGGTACGCGGGTGATTTAGGAATTGTGGCTTGGTCTCCAGGCGACACTTTTTTTGCCTGCGCTTTTAAGTCAGACCCGGATCCCGGCAGGCAACAACCAACGCGCGACATTAATATCTACGATGGGAATACGGGCGAAGCTGAGATGAAAATCACGGCACTTTGGGACTCAAGGTTCACCTGGCTGTCCTCCAACTCCTTTGCTTACACACGATACAATCAAACCTGGCTGGTGTATGAACAAAAGTCCAAAGGGAACTGGGTCCAAACTCAGGTTGTTAACAAGTTTGGCGATGGCCGGTTAAACAATCTTACACCAGTTTCTCCCCATGCGAGCTATGCGGATTTGAACTTAGTCAATGGTCAGTATGTCTTCACCATAAAGGCAAGCGCCAACTCAGAGCCGGCGCACTTCGTATGGAAAGGCACGGTTGAATATTACAAACAGGCTGGCGATTATTTGTATTTTACCGGCAATCCCATCAATGGACCTCCTGGCGTCTGGCAATACAACATCAAATCGGGAGAAGTGCAGTGCGTGGATTCCGGATTTGAAGGCCATTTCCAATATGCCAAAATGGTTACTCCGATAAGTGGGACAATCACAAATGCGTCCGGTGAGCAAATGAGCTATCATGTATGGGCGCCGGCACATGTTTCGCCGGGCAAGAAATATCCTCTCATCATCGGGCAGACGCATTATATGTGGTATTCGTATGAACAAGTTGCTGCCAACTGTGATTGCTTCTTTGCGTTTGCGGATCGTCCTTCATGGTGGGATGGTCTTTCCCACTGGACGACGGATGTGACAAGTCTTTACGCGATCTTGGCGAAAAATCCAAACATTGACACCAACCGGGTCTTCCTTTTCGCAACCAGCGCGGAATCAAGTCAATTAAGCGGCTTTGTGGCCGAAGATCCCGGTTTATGGAAAGGGGTAATTTTATTCGATCCCGTCGCCGAACCGGATTTGTCAGAAGCGCACCTGTCAAAAATGTTCATCGCCAGCGGAACATTTGATGAGAATGATACAAAAGCGTTGATAAAATACCAGGATGAAGCCGCCAAATCAGGCGTTGCCGTGAGACTCGGTTTGCAAGATGGCGTGCAGCATATAACAAGGTCAATTGCCAGCGAACGCGAACGAACGCGGGACTTCGCCCGGTTCCTGGTCGAAAACTGAAATTCCGAACGTTTTTTGCGATGATGCAATCAAAAGCAATTCTCCGGTTCACGAATTCTGCTGGCGTTTTGTTGACGGCTGCCGGTGTGGCCATGTTCATCAGCAATGGAGCCAACGCCGGTTTTGTGCCACCGCATGATCCTTTGTTTGAGATTTCAATGCCGGTGATGTTCTGGATTGTCGGCTCGATAGGATTGGGCGTCGGAATGGTTTGTCTCTTTGGCAAACTGGCCTCGGTAAAGCTAAGTCTGGTCCTATGGTTCGCGTTGAATTTTTGCGCGTACTGGCTCGGCCTCGTCTGGATCGCTGGCCCGCACAGTTTTGACGGCTATTGGGGCGGTCTGGCTGACTCATTTGGGATTTCACCGCTCACCTTGAACTTAATTTTGGAAATGGCTTGCTTGTATTTATTGGCAGGTAGTTCCGCTTTGTTGGCGTGGTCAAGGCTGCGCCAAATCACAGAGCAAAAAGCCGGCTACTTGAAAATCCCATGTCCGTCCTGCGGGGGCAAAATCAAATTTCCGCCGGCTGACATGGGCCGACAGATTCCTTGTCCGCATTGTCAGGTAATACTCACGCTGCGAAAACCCGAAGACATGATGAAAATGGTCTGCGTTTTGTGCGGTGGACACGTTGAATTCCCCGCCCACGCGCTGGGACAAAAAATCCCCTGCCCGCACTGCGCAAAAACCATCACGCTGCTTCAGCCGGCTTGAGGCTTTCCATGCCGGCACGACGGAAATTCACTCGGCTTTGGCTTTGGCTTCCAGGTCCACATCCTCAATTTCCAGAAAGCCGTGGAGCTGGCGGATCCGCGTGGGGTGGCGCATTTTGCGAAGCGCCTTGGCTTCGATTTGCCGGATGCGCTCGCGGGTAACCCGGAATTGCAGGCCAACTTCTTCCAGCGTGCGCGCACAGCCGTCGCCGAGGCCGAAACGCAATTCCAGAACCTTCCGTTCGCGTTCGGTCAGGCTGCACAACACGTCACCCAGCCGGTCCTTGAGCAAACTGAAACTGGTGATGTCGAGCGGGTTGTCCGCCCCTTTATCCTCGATGAAATCACCGAAATTGGCGTCCTCGGTGTCACCGACCGGCGATTGCAGGGAAATGGGTTGCTGCGACATTTTCATCAGCGCGCGGACGCGTTCCACGGGTATTTGCATGTCCTCGGCCAGTTCCTCCGGCGTCGGCTCGCGGCCTAAATCCTGTATCAAGCGTTTCTGCGAACGCATCAGTTTGTTGATGATTTCGATCATGTGCACCGGAATGCGGATGGTCCGCGCCTGATCGGCGATGCTGCGCGTGATGGCCTGACGGATCCACCAGGTGGCGTACGTGGAAAATTTATAGCCGCGGCGATACTCGAATTTTTCGACGGCCTTCATCAGACCCATGTTCCCTTCCTGAATCAAATCGAGGAACGACAGCCCGCGGTTGGTGTATTTTTTGGCGATGGAAATGACCAGGCGCAGGTTCGCCTCGACCATTTCGGTCTTGGCCTGCAACGCCTGGGTGGAAAACTCGCGCAGCCGGTCAAAAGTCTTCAGATAATCCGCATAGGGCATCCGGACGAATTCCTCCAGCGCCCTGATTTTCTGCCGTTCGGCCTCGGCCAGGTGCTGTTGGGCGGTGGATTCGCGTTGCGCCTCGGTTTCCGCCAACGCTTGCAGGCCATATTGAAGCTTGTCATGAATGTTTTCGGCGACCAGGGCCATCTCCTCAATCACCTTGTACTTGTAACAAAACCGGGGGAAGGCAATCCGCAACTTCTGATCCAGGCGGCGGAAGGCCGTCTGCGCGTGGCGGCGCGGGGCGCTGTGGCGGGCATCGCGCCAGGCGGCATATTTGCGATCCGCTTCCAGATCAGTCTTGTGAACGCGCATGACGAGTTTGCGCAACACCCCCAGATGGGCGTTGCGGTTGTCCACTTTCTTGTCGAGAATGACGCGGTCAAAACGCTCACGCGGCGGTTCGGTCAGAAGCTTTTCGGCCAGCGCAATATGCTCCTTGCCGGCAAAACCGAGGCTGTAAATGATTTTGCGGACCTCGTTTTCCGCCGCCTCAATGCGCTTGGAAATCTCGACCTCCTGGGCGCGGGTCAGCAACGCCACCTGTCCCATCTGTTTGAGATACATCCGCACCGGATCATCGAGCGCGTCCAGCCGACTCGCGTCCTCCTCCTCGGTTTCGACTGTCTTGATGCGGTCCACCTCGGCCTGGTCCACGATTTCGATTTCCAGGCTGCGCAACTTGCCGAAGACCTCATCCAACTCCGGTTCCGTGACGTTGTCGGGCAACGCGTCGCTGATATCGTTATACGACAAATGTCCCTGTTCCTGTGACAGCCGGATGAGCTCCTTGATGATCGCGGCAATATCGGCGCCGGGAGAACCGGGCGGCGCGCCATTCCGCGATTTAACCACGACCGCCTCCAGGAGCGGTTGGGCGGACGTGGCCATACTGTGCGCTCCTTTATCCCGGGCGGAAACTGCCTCGATTTTGCAAACCTTCGATTTCGACATACGTACTTAATACTCCCGGTTCACAGACCGCAAGCGGGCGGGGAATATGGAAAGCCCGTTCCGCTCCGTCAATGGGGAAACTTCATGACATAATTTTACAAAGTTTTTTCCGGCACAATGTAAATTCCGCGGCCCTTCAGATTTTCCAGAACCATATCCACCGTCCGACCCATGGCCCCCAGATTTTCACGGACGACCCGGAGCGCATTGCGTCCCAGTTCTTCCCGCCGGCTTTCATCCGCGAGCAATTCCGCAATCGCATTTTCCAATATTTCCGGGTTGCCGGCCTGAATCGCCGCGCTCTGAGTGACGAAATCCCGCGCAATGTCCGTGAAATTTTGCATGTTCGGCCCGAATACCATGGCCTTGCCCACCGCCCCCGGCTCAATCGGATTCTGCCCGCCGACCGCCGTGAGGCTTTTGCCAACGAACACTACTGTCGCATGTTCATAGAAGAATCGCAACTCGCCCGTGGTATTGACCAGCAAACACTCGGTTTTTCCTTCATCAAACCGGGCATGGGCAAGGATTTCGTTGCGAAAAACAAATTTGACGCCGCGCTCGCGCAATTGTCGGCCAACCTCCCGGCACCGTTCAAAGTGCCGGGGTACCAGCACGAGAAACAGTTTTGGGAACAAGATCCGCAAGCGCTGCGCGATGTCGGCCAGCGCAACTTCCTCGCCCGCGTGGGTGCTGCCGCCCACCAGAACCGGCGCGTCGGGCGGCACGCCGAGCTGCCGGAACAGCGCCGGCACGTCGAGCCGGCGGGGACCGTGGAGCTTGGCTGCGTCAAATTTCAAATTGCCCACGACCCGCACGGCTTCGGGCTGGCAACCGACTTTCCGCAACCGTTCGGCATCGGCTTCATTTTGGGCACAGACGCCGGTGAACGAGGCGAACAGCGGGCGAAACAGGAATCCAAACCGCCGGTAGCCGCGATAGGAGCGGTCGGACAGCCGGGCATTGGCCAGAAACAGGGGAATGCGCAGGTCGCGGGCGCGCCACAAAAAGTTCGGCCAGATTTCCGCTTCAAAAAGCACAATGGCCTCAGGATTAATGGTATCGAAGGCGCGGGCGACAAATTTTCGCCGGTCAATGGGGTAGTAAATTTTGCTGATATGCTTGGGTAAATGGTGGTGCAACTGAGCCATGCCGGTCGTGGTCGTCGTGGAGACGACGATTTTGAGGTTGGGCATGCGCGGTTCCAGGGCGCGGATGAGCTGCGTGCAAAGATTGACTTCGCCGACGCTGACGGCATGGAGCCAGATGACCTGGCGGTTGGTCAACGCCTGCTTGAGGTTCCGGCTGTAACATCCAAATCGTTCGAGAAAGCCGGGCAGCCAGTTGCCGCGCCGCCACATCCGCAGAAAATAATACGGCGCGCTCAGCACGAAAAAAAACGTGAACAGGATGTTGTAGAGTGTACGCACTCCAATTTTAAACGGTACGCTTCCTATTTTCCCGAAAACCGGCGGCGCGCGCAAAGAAAATGTTCAACTCAACCACGAAAGAAAATCAACCAGACCGCCAACAACATGGGCAGCAGGAACGGCAGCGTGAACTTCGCGATAAATCCCGGAAATGTCGGCGTGCGGATTTTTTCGTGGTCGGCGATGGCCTTGACCATGAAATTCGGCCCGTTGCCGATGTAGGTCGCCGCGCCAAAAAAGACCGCGCCGATACTGATGGCGACCAGATTCAGCGTGTTCCCACCCAATAATTCCCCGATTCCCTTTGCACCGCTCGTTCCGTAAAGCGCGCTCAGAAAACTGAGGTACGTCGGCGCATTGTCCAGTCCGCTGGACAAAATGCCCGCGCCGAAATAAAAAACCCCCGCGGCCGGGTGGGCGCCCAGCACCGCGCGGGCGTTCACATCCAGCCAGTCGAGCGCGGGAATCATCGTGGCAAAAATCCCGATGAATAAAATCGCCACTTCCTGAATCGGGTGGAAATGGAACCGGTTCGCTTCGTGCACTGATTTGGCGGTTGTGAAATAAGAACCCGCAGCGGCAGCCAGCATGATTCCTTCACGCAGAAAAACCGGCCGGTTGATGAACACGGCCCCCAGGATGACGGCCAGAAAAAATAAATTCCCCAGCCCCTCAAACCTCCAGGTTTCATGCGCCGTTTCCATCCGGCGGATTTCCCGCGGCGCACGGATGAAGTTGAGCCGGTCCACCACGTAAAAAACAGCCAGCAAGATGCCGACCCCGGTCGCCCACATCGGCCAGCAATGCTGTGCCACCCACCAGAAGGGAACACCCTGCAAATAGCCGAGAAACAAGGGCGGATCGCCAATGGGCGTCAGGCAGCCGCCGACATTCGCAACGATGAAGATGAAAAAAACGATGTGGTGCGCCGTGACGCGGTATCGGTTCATTCGGATCCACGGCCGAATCAGGAGCATCGCCGCACCGGTGGTGCCCAGGAGATTTGCCA
>DATEGR010000500.1:0-2646 GCA_035279985.1 Verrucomicrobiia bacterium | reverse complement strand
TTGTTGGTGCTGGCCTTTGCCACGACCCTGCTGAAGTTGAAGGTTTTGAGCTGGTTGCTCGGCACGTTCTCGGCGTTTTTTGCCATTGCCGTGCTGATCATCTTTCAACCGGAATTGCGCCGCATGCTGGCCGAACTCGGCAACCTGCCGTTGTTTACCAGCGCCCGGGAACAGCGCGAGAACATCGAGGTCATCATTCAAACCGTTGAGCGGCTGTCGGACGTCCGCATCGGCGCCCTCATCGCCATCGAACAATCCATCCAGCTGTTCGAAGCCGTTGAATCCGGCGTTCCGGTGGATTGCGAAGCGACGCCGGAAATGCTCGAGACGATTTTCTTTCCCAACAATGCCATCCACGACGGCGGGGTCATCATCAAAGGCGACCGCATCGCTTACGCGGCCTGTATTTTCCCGCTGACGCAAAGGCAGGATTTGAACAAGTCGCTCGGCACGCGCCATCGCGCGGCCATCGGCCTGACCGAGGAAACGGATGCGGTGGTCGTCGCCGTGTCGGAGGAAAACGGCAAGATTTCACATGCCTACAAAGGCCAGCTGGTGCGCGGCGTCACCCTGGAGGAATTGCGCGCATTTCTGACGTCCCTGCTCATCCAGCCGGCGAAGTCGCACAGCATTATTGATTGGCTCCGTTCCCATTTGAGTGAACGGCACAAGCCCAGCTCGGCGGTCATCACCAAAAATGAACCCCGCCCGGAACTCAAACAGACCAGCAACTGAATTTATGCCGAAGCGTGACTGGATTACCAAGGATCTGACCTGGAAATTGTTTTCCCTGATTCTGGCGGTCGGGCTTTGGATTACCATCCATAACCTCCGCGAAACGCCGGAAGTCGCCGTCACTCCCTTTGCCACCGTGAGCACGGTGACATTCTCGAATCTGCCGGTGCTCGCGGTTTCCGCCAACGCGGACGTGCACAGCGCCCAGGTCGTTCCGAACGTCGTCACCGTCAAACTCAGCGGGCCTTCCGACGTCATCGCCGTTTTACAGTCAAACAAGGTTCACGCAATCGTAAATCTTACGGGCATCGATACCGCGACCGGCTCGCGCCTGAACGTGGACATTTCAGCGCCACCCGGTGCGGCGCTCGATACCGTCGAACCTCCCAAAGTCGGCGTGACCATTACGCCTCCGGCTGAATAGATGCCATGAGCAAGCCCCAGAAAATTTTTGGCACGGACGGTGTCCGCGGCACGGCCAACGTCGAGCCGGTCACCGCCGAAACCGCGCTCAAACTCGGCCGCGCCGCCGCCCATGTATTCAAAAATCTCGAACGTCAGCCGCGGCAGGGCAACCGGGGCAAACACAAGATCGTCATCGGCAAGGACACACGGCTATCCGGGTACCTGCTCGAAAATGCCATCTCCTCCGGCATCCTGTCCATGGGCGTGGACGTGCTGTTCATCGGCCCGCTGCCGACACCCGGCGTCGCCTACGTGACCCGCAGCCTCCGCGCCGATGCCGGCATTGTCATCACCGCCTCGCATAATCCTTATGCCGACAACGGCATCAAATTCTTCCGCGCCGACGGTTACAAACTCGATGACAAAATCGAGGACGAGATTGAACACCTCGTTTTCAGCGGTGAAATCGAAAATATCCGCCCCACCGCCGATGAAATTGGCAAGGCGGTGCGCATTGACGACGCGCTGGGACGCTACATCGAATTTGCCAAGACAAGTTTTCCAAAAAATCTGACCCTGGAAGGTCTGCGCGTGGTTGTGGATTGTGCCCATGGCGCGGCCTACAAATCCACGCCCTGCGTGCTGCGGGAATTGGGCGCCGAGGTCATCGTCTGTGGCAACCAGCCTGACGGCATGAACATCAATCAGAATTGCGGTTCCATGCATCCGGAAAATCTCTGTCGCAAGGTGGTCGAACAGCGAGCACAGTTGGGCGTTGCCCACGACGGCGACGCCGATCGCGTCCTGCTGTGTGACGAGGCCGGCAGGTTGATTGACGGCGATGATATCATGGCCATTGCGGCGCTCGACATGCTCGCGCAGAAAACGCTGGCGGAAAAAACGTTGGTCACCACCGTGATGAGCAACGCGGGCCTGGAGGTGGCGATTAAATCCGCCGGCGGCAGGGTTGTTCGTACTGCGGTCGGCGATAGAAACGTGATTGATGAGATGCTGCATCACGGCTTTAACTTCGGCGGCGAGCAGAGCGGTCATTTGATATTCCGCGATTACAGTTCGACCGGTGACGGTCTCGTGGCTGCATTGCAGGTGCTGCAAATCATGCGCGCAAGAAAAGCGCCGCTTTCCGAACTGGCGAAATGCTGGCCACGTTTTCCGCAGCTCGTGACCAACGTCAAAGTCCGCGAGAAAAAACCGTTCGAACAGCTTGACGGACTGAATAAACTGGTGGCCGAGGCCGAAACGGAACTGAAGGGGCAGGGTGGACGGGTTTTCCTGCGTTACTCCGGCACGGAACCAAAGGCGCGACTGCTCCTCGAAGGCCGTGACGCCAAGGTTTTGGAAAAATGGTCCCAAAAAATTTGCGGCGCGATCCAGAAACAGATTGGCGTCTGAACGTGGCGACAAACAACTATTGAGATTCGCATAATATAGTGACAAGTCCAATACCTGGTGATAGTCTTCGGGCATGGGCAATCCAAAAGGCGT
>DATEGR010000499.1:0-2880 GCA_035279985.1 Verrucomicrobiia bacterium | reverse complement strand
TTCTCCTTGCCAGCGAAGGCGACGCGGCTACTTTGATTGCGATTCGCAACAGCGGTAGCGTGCCTGAACGCTTAAACCGGAAAGGATCTGTTTATGGGTAAAATCGCTCGGACATGGTCGTTGATGTCGGAATGCTGGCAGGTGCTGAAGCAGGACAAAAGCCTGTTGGTGTTCCCCCTGATTTCCGGCATTTGTTGCCTGTTGTTGCTGGCTTCATTCGCCGTCCCCCTCTACACGACCGGCAACTGGCAGCCGCCCGGCCATGACGCCACCACCCAACGGCAGGTCGCCTATTACGGGACGCTCTTCGCCTTTTATGTCTGTAATTACTTTATTGTCGTGTTTTTCAACGCCGCCATTGTCGCCTGCGCCGCCAGCCGCATGGGCGGCGGCAATCCCACCATCGGCGACGGACTTCGCGCCGCCGCGTCCCGGTTGCCGGTAATTGCCGGGTGGGCGCTGGTCTCGGCCACCGTGGGACTGGTCCTGCGGATCATCGAGGACCGTTCGGAAAAGATTGGCCAGATTGTCGCGGGCCTCCTGGGCATGGCGTGGACGGTTGTCAGCTTCCTCGTGGTGCCCATTCTGGTCGTGGAAAACAAAGGCCCGATTGCGGCCTTGCAGGATTCCACCGCCCTGTTGAAAAAGACCTGGGGCGAACAGTTGGTCAGCAATTTCAGTTTCGGGATGATTTTTTTCCTGCTGGCCATACCAGCCATCGGCCTGATCATTCTGGGCGCCGCCGCGGGCAGCACGAGCGTCTTGCTTCTGTGCGTTGGGTTGGCTGTGGTTTATCTGATTGTGCTGGCGCTGGTCCAGTCCGCGTTGCAGGCCATTTTCCAGACCGCCCTTTATCTGTACGCGCGGGACGGCCAGGTGCCGCCCGGTTTCCACGCCGATGTTCTCGGCACGGCGATGAAGTGACCGGTCAATTTACGATTCACGATTCACGATTTTTTTTAACCGCAGAGAGAGATCACAAAGTCAGGAGGGTACTGGGAGAAAGCTTCGCCGCGAATGCGGCGTGTTAACACAGCCGCCCGGCAGGCGCGTCCATGTTCTTGCCGTATCCGGCAAGCTTCCACGTCTTTGTTCAGGTATCCCTGCAGCATATCCTGTGAATGTCCGTTCGGATTTCAAAACCAGCCGCCATTACCTCGCCGGCGTGTCCCCAAACACTTTGCCGGCGGCAAAGGTCGATTCAAAGACTCCTTTATCAAGGCATTCTGGGCGGAGGAATATGCCGGATACGACGAACGGTTCAAAGTGGAGGCCATCGCACCGATCCAGAACAAACCAGGCCAGTTTCTTTTGAATCCGGTGGTTCGGAACATTCTTGGCCAGGTCAGGTCGAAGGTGGATACACGGATGCAGAGGCGATGGAAAAGGAATTCGGCAAGACGTTTCCCGCCTCCGTCTTTGTTGATCTGAACCGGTATGAGGCGGTGGTCAAATTGCTCGAGCATGGGACCAACGCGACTCCGTTTCGGGCGAAGACGTTGCCGCCCTTGGGAAATCACGCAGGCCGGCAGGACAAACTCGTCGCCCTGTCACGGCGGCGGTTTGCCGTCCCGCGCGCCGTTATTGAAGACAAACTGAACCGCTGGATGAATGCCATGAACGCCCCGCCCTAAGTGGAAGACAATGAAACACTAAGAGCAACGTCACCAGAACGTCACCGGCTCCATTGAACTTTTCCGCTGGCATTGTGTCTTAACTTTCCGAGAGGAAAGGAGGCAAAGTATGAAATCGATCATAACGACATACCTGGATTCTCAAATTCCGGCCCGCGAGGTCAAAATTATGATGTTAGCCACGGCAGGTCATGCTTTCGACAAACCGGACAGGCCGAGAAATGAGGGGCGTGAGAAAGTCCCCGCCAAAACACCTTGCCTTCAGGCGAATGACCCAACTCAAATTCAATCTTCGCAAGGTTGAATGGAAACCTATGCACACCGATAATCTTATCGACCAGGAAACGCGGCCGAATGGAAGACTGCGTTTGTTCTCCCTATACCTGGATTTCGCCGCGTCAGTGCGTGCCCGATGGGTCAGCAACATCATCCTCAAATCAGCCCGCCCACGCTGGGAAGCTTCCGCTGAAATGTGGGCCCTTGATTTCTTCCGTACCAATCAACCGATCAAGGGTATGATGCTTCAAGGCGCCGTTGACGCCGACGTGCTCATCGTCGCGCTCAGTTCCCTGGATCGGCGTGAACCAAAACTGGTTGAATGGTTGAACGCGTTGGCGGACCAAAAGGCGGAACTCCCGATTTCCGGACTGTTTATCGGCCTTTTGGGAGATGAAGACCACAAGGCGGGCGAACTGGGGTGGACGGTGAAACATTTCATGAGTTGCGCCCAAAGGATGGGAACGGATTTCATCTGGCATTGGATGGGGCGGGAGGCGATCAACGACACCACTTGGCTGACCGACAATGTGGAGAAATATTTGTCCCGCAAACAGTCCCAATCCAATTTAACTTGGTGGCAAGAACCAGCCGTGCGTTTTGGTTGAATTCATGGTCTGGTTTGGGACTGATACGGGCTCATAAATCAGTTGATATCCAACGAGCGATTTTGGTATCTTCCCGGTGCGGATGAGCTTGCAGCCCAGCAACTGATCGGGGTCACAAAGGACAAGCGCGAACGTCGTCAGGCTTCTGAGCCCTCATATCTGTGTCCGTCAATTCAAAGCAACCCCGAAGACCATTTTCTGCTATTGTTTGTGACTTGCCGGGGGCGCATATCAATTTCTGCGGGGGTCGCCATGAAGGATGTGAGGGAATAGCAGATGCCAGCGGAGGTTGCGCCAGAAGGTTTCCAAACACATCAATCCTTCATCGCCGACCAGACTCCAGAACTGGCCGGGCCGTTTGA
>DATEGR010000498.1:0-7528 GCA_035279985.1 Verrucomicrobiia bacterium | reverse complement strand
TTGAACGCATCCAGAGCCGGACGGCAAACCGCCAGCCGTTAACCCCGTGTCAACTGACCAACTTATTCCAAGGACATGAACTTTGCGCATTTCTTCATCCGCCGCCCGATTTTTGCCGGCGTGCTGTCCATTGCGGTTTTCATCATGGGTTTGCTGGCGATGTTCCGGCTCCCCATCGCCGAATACCCGGAGGTGGTGCCGCCCACGATTGTCGTGCGCGCGACCTATCCGGGCGCGACCCCGAGGACCATCGCCGAAACCGTCGCCTCGCCGCTCGAACAGGCCGTCAACGGCGTGGAAGGTTCGCTCTATATGTTTTCGCAGGCAACCCCCGACGGCGTCTTGAACCTGACGGTGACTTTCAAGCTGGGCACGGACCCGGACAAGGCGCAGGTGCAGGTGGAGAACCGCGTTCAGCAAGCGCTGCCCAAGTTGCCGGAGGAGGTTCGTGCCCTCGGCGTCACCACCACCAAACAGTCGCCGGACCTCACCATGGTGGTTCACTTGTTCTCACCGAATAACCGCTATGACGAAGTTTATGTCCGCAACTACGCGACGTTGCAGGTCAAGGACGCCCTGGCGCGCATACCCGGCGCCGGCGATGTGCTGGTGTTCGGCTCGGGCGATTACGCCATGCGTGTCTGGCTCAACCCGGACAAGCTGGCGGCCCGCAACCTGACCGCCAGTGATGTGGTCGCCGCCATCCGCGAACAGAATGTGCAGGTGGCCGGAGGCATCATCGGCCAACCGCCCGTCCGCCATCCGGTTAATTTTGAACTGTTGGTCAACGTCAAAGGCCGGCTGGCCACCCCGGAGGAATTCGGCAACATCATCGTGAAGACCGGAGCCAATGGTGAAAAGACATTGCTCAAGGATGTCGCCCGCATCGAACTGGGCGCGGGCGATTATTCGCTGCGTTCGTTGTTGAACAACAAGACGGCGGTGGCCTTGCCCATCTTTCAAACCCCCGGCGCCAATGCGTTGCAACTGTCGCGGGATGTCCGCCGCACGATGGAGGAATTGAAGAAGAACTTTCCCGAGGGCATTGACTACTCGGTGGTTTATGACCCGACGGTCTTCGTCCGGCACTCGATTACGGCGGTGGTGCATACGCTGTTCGAGGCGCTGCTGCTGGTGGTGCTGGTGGTCATCATTTTCCTGCAAACCTGGCGCGCGGCCATCATTCCCCTGGCCGCCGTGCCCGTGTCGCTCGTGGGCACGTTCTCGATGATGCTCCTGTTTGGCTTCAGCATCAACGCGCTGTCACTGTTCGGGCTGGTGCTGGCCATCGGCATCGTGGTGGATGACGCCATCGTCGTGGTCGAAAACGTGGAACGAAATATCGCCCGCGGCTTGTCCGCGTTGGAAGCCGCCAAAGTGGCCATGACCGAAGTCACCGGACCGATCGTGGCCACCGCTTTGGTGCTCTGCGCGGTGTTCATTCCCACCGCATTCATCAGCGGTCTCACCGGGCAGTTTTATAAACAATTTGCCATCACCATCGCCATCTCGACCGTCATCTCCGCGTTCAACTCCCTGACGCTATCACCCGCCCTGTGCGCGGTGCTGCTCAAGGACCATCATGCCCCGAAGGATTGGCTGTGGCGCGCGATGGATGCGGCCCTGGGATGGTTTTTCCGCCCGTTCAACCGCGGGTTCGCCTGGTCAGGCGAGAGATACGGCGCCGGAGTCAAGGCCGTGCTCCGCAAAGGCGCCATCGCCCTGCTGGTTTACGGTGGTTTGGTGCTGCTGACCGGCTGGAGTTTCGAGAAAGTCCCGACCGGCTTTGTACCGACCCAGGACAAACAGTATCTCATCGCTTTCGCGCAACTGCCCGAGGCGGCATCCCTCGACCGCACCGAAGCCGTCATCCGCAAGATGTCCGACCTCGGGCTCAAGCAGCCCGGCGTGGAGGCAGCAGTGGCCTTTCCGGGTTTAAGCATCAATGGATTCAGCGTCGCGCCCAATTCCGGCATCGTGTTCTTCACCCTTAAACCGTTTGACGAACGCCGCGCTCCCGATCTCAGCGGACCGGCCATTGCGGCGGCCCTGAACCAGAAGTTTTCGGGCATCCAGGATGCGTTTGTGCTCACGGTGCCGCCCCCGGCGGTGATGGGGCTGGGGACGTTCGGCGGGTTCAAGCTGTACGTCGAAGACCGTGGCGGACTGGGTTACGACGCCCTTTATCAAACGTTGCAGTCGCTGATTGGCAAGGGATACCAGAGCCCGGCGCTCAGCGGTCTGTTTTCCACCTTCACCGTTAATGTGCCACAACTCGATGCGGACGTGGACCGGGAGAAGGCCAAAACGGAAGGCGTGCCGCTGGGAAACCTTTTTGACACGCTGCAAATTTATCTGGGCTCTCTTTACGTGAACGACTTCAACCGGTTCGGCCGCACTTACGAGGTCATCGCGCAGGCCGACTCGCAATTCCGCGAACACCCCGAGGACATCACCCGCCTCAAAACGAGGAATGACAAGGGTGAAATGGTGCCGCTCGGCGCGCTCGTCAGGGTGACGGAAACTCACGGACCTGATCGCGTGATGCGTTATAACGGTTATCCGGCGGCGGAAATCAACGGCGGCCCCGCTCCGGGTTACAGTTCCGGACAGGCGGAAGCCGCCATGGCCAAAATCGTGGAAGAAAATCTGCCGCGCGGGATGGCCTACGAATGGACCGACCTGACCTACCAGCGCATCCTGGCCGGCAACACGGCGGTCTATGTCGGGCCGCTTTGCATTCTGCTCGTCTTTCTGGTGTTGGCGGCGTTGTATGAGAGCTTCCGTCTGCCGCTGGCCATCATCCTCATCGTGCCGATGTGCCTGCTGTTTGCCATCACCGGCGTGTGGCTCAAGGGCAGTGATAACAACATCTTCACGCAAATCGGATTCATCGTGCTCGTCGGCCTGGCCTGCAAGAACGCCATCCTGATTGTCGAATTTGCCAAACGCAAACAGGATGAGGGGTTGTCGCCCTTCGCAGCGGCGATCGAGGCCTGCCGGTTGCGGTTGCGCCCCATCCTCATGACGAGCATCGCGTTCATCGCGGGCGTGTTCCCGCTGGTGGTGGCGAAGGGTGCCGGTGCGGAGATGCGCCAGGCGATGGGCATCGCCGTGTTCTCCGGCATGATCGGGGTGACACTCTTCGGTTTGTTTCTGACCCCGGTGTTTTACGTGACACTGATGAAACTCGGCGGGAAGAAACAAACTGCGCCGGAAACAAAAGGGTTCAAGCTGGGTTCCGCGGGTGCGGGCGCGGGAGTGGCGGCCTTGTTGTCGCTGTTCGTTGTCAATTCCGCCCACGCCGGTTGGCTGACCGTCGGCCCGGACTACCATCCGCCAACGAATTCCGTTCCGGCAGCTTATAAAGCCAAAGAGTTGGGTTCCTGGAAAATGGGGCAACCCCTGGATACCGTGCCGAAGGGTAACTGGTGGGAGGTTTTTAATGACACCCATTTGAATGGGCTGGAGGCGGAGGCATTGCAAGCAAATCAAGGGCTCAAGGCCGCCGTCGCCCGCGTGGACCAGGCGCGCGCCACGGCGCGGGTCGCCCGCGGCGATCTGTTGCCCGGACTCAACCTTGATCCGAGCTATATCCGGCAACGCTATTCGCCGAATGCCGAACCCAGCTTTGGCAGCCTGACCGCCAACACCTTCAATACGCCGCTGGATCTGAGCTACGAAGTGGATTTGTGGGGACGGGTGCGGCGCGGGTTTGAAAGTGCCCGCGCCGACGCCCAGGCGTCGCTGGCGGAATACTACAACGTCCTGCTCACACTCCAGTCCGACGTGGCGCAAAATTATTTCGCGCTGCGGTCGCTCGACGCGGAAATTGCCACCGTGACCGGCACGGTGGATTTGCGCCGGGAACAGGTCAAACTGGTGCGCAGCCGTTACGAAGGCGGGATTGGCAGCCAATTGGAAGTGGCCCAGGCCGAAACCGAACTGGCCACCACCGAGGCGGACGCCGCGTCGCTGGCGCAAAGGCGGGATGAGCTGGAAAATGCCATCGCCATCCTCGTCGGCCGGATCCCATCGGATTTCCACCTGCCGGCTCAAAGCGCCAGCAACTGGGCGCCGCCACCCCCGGAAATTCCCGCCGGTTTGCCCGACGAACTCCTGGAACGGCGTCCGGACGTGGCGGAAGCGGAACGCCAGCTCGCCTCGGCCAATGCGAAAATTGGCGTGGCCAAGGCTGCATTCTTTCCGGTGCTGACCCTGACCGGCTCCGGCGGTTACGTCAGCGGCGACCTCGACACCCTGTTCAACTGGAGCAGCCGCACCTGGTCCATCGGGCCGAGCCTCTCACTGCCGATTTTTGCCGGTGGCCGCAACCGGGCGAATTACCAACGGTCACAGGCGGCGTATCGGGAGGCCGTCGCCCTGTATCGCCAGCAGGTGCTGGTGGCCTTCGGCGACGTCGAAGACAGCCTGGCCGGCATCCGTCACCTGGCCGATCAAGCCGCCGCCCAACAGCGGGCGGTGGCCAACGCGCGGCGCGCCGCCAACCTGGCGGACGACCGTTACCGTTCCGGCATCGTCAGCTACATCGAAGTGGTGGATGCCGACCGCGACGCGCTGACGGCTGAACGCGCCAACGCCCAGCTTGCCGGCCGGCGGCTGATTGCTTCGGTCCAACTCATCAAGGCCCTCGGCGGGGGATGGGAAATCGCGACCCTGGAACCTGCGTTCGCCTTGACAAAAACCAGCCAGCCGATGAAGTGACTGTCCTGGATGGCTTCTTGAAAACGAACCAACACGTTATGAAAACCACCGAACTGACTGGGCCCTTCGATCGGAAGGAGGCAGGTCATGTTGACGCTTGATGTCCTGGTCTTCCTGGTGATCATTTTCTTCGGCTTGATCTGGCATGATGAGTCATCCGGACCTCCTCCAGGTCGATCAACCAAAACGTACAAACCATGAGCACAACCAACAGAATCAGCGAAACCATCGAGCGTGAACTGTTGAGTTGGCCCGACGTAACGGCGGGACCGCATCGTTTCGGCGGACGCGAGTTTCGCGTCGGCAAACGGGAAATCGGCCACCTCCACGGAAGCAACGTGGCCGACCTGCCCTTTCCCCGCGCCATTCGCGACGAACTCGTGACTCGCGGCCAGGTGTCCCCGCATCATCATCTGCCCGATTCCGGATGGGTCAGTTTCTACATCAAGGATGAAAAGGACATTCCCGTCTTGCTGGCGTTGTTCCGCCTCAACTATGAACGCGTTCACGCGCTCGGGCAACGCGGCCAGGCCGATCCCACATCCCCGGCCGTTGATTCGAACCAGCCCGTTTAAGGCGCAAGGCCTATCGCGCGTTCAGTTGGATCTGATATCGGGGGATGATTTCAAGATCGTTGAGTAAAACTACCCCCGGCTTGTCGGCAAAATCAGGCTGCGCGTCTTTGGCCAGATAAATCGGCGCGTTCTTCTGGAGCGGTAAGATGGCCACCTCCAGGTCGCCGTTCAGAATCCCGGGGGCATAGCGGCGCAATCCAATATCAAAGGGTTTGCCGTTGTAAAAATCGTCGATTAACAGTTTGCCGTTCAACGTCACTCGCGCAACATCACCAAAGTAATGCAGCCGTAAAATAGGGTCCGTCCCCGGGTCAATTTCCGAAGGCAAGCTGACTTTCCAAACTGCCGCCGCCTTGAAATCGGCGTCACCCGGCCCGGCCGCGACGGGTTGCGCGATCTTGCCCAACATAATTTTGCGCAACGGCCCGGCCGGTTGAACCTTTTTGAGCGTGGCCCGGTAGACTTCGGGTCGCGGCGCACGCGGTGTAAATTCCTCAAAGATGCCATTCTCCCTATGCCGCAACACTTCATCATGGAATGTGATGGCCTCCGGTGAAGGGTAGATGCCAACCTTGAGGTCGGCACGGTCCTCCGCCGTCAGGCGCAGCTGCGTTCCATCCAGCACCAGTCCGGCGCGCGTCAGGAAGAGGCGGTCGCGGCCGTGCCAGTCGCCCTTCCAAAGCGCCAGCGAATCACGGTCGCTCAATAGCACGATTCGGACGGTACTTCCGTTTGTTCCCGAAACCTGGAGGGCGGTACTGGTGCCGGGTTTCAGATGATCGATGATTACTTGGTCATTGCTCCGGCTTATTTTGCCCGAAAAGTTCTTCAAACTGGAATCGCGGTTGAATGCAAACTCAGCCGGAATTCCCGGGATTTCGGCAAAGAAGACGGTGCGACGGATGCCGTCGTCGATGGCCGTAACCGGTTGCGCGGTTGCCCAGGCCAGCTGCAGACCCCCGCCCAGATCAAGATTGAATGGCCAGAAGAAGCAGGCGTCCGATCGGATCGTGACCGGTTGTATCGGAAACGTAAGCGAACGGGAAGGCAGATGGATTGCGAATTGCACGTTGGTTTTGGACGGCATGGGCTGAAGGCGCTGGTAATTGTTCACGAATATAAAACCCGCCTTACCGTCCGAGCGGACATCCCAGCGCAAGGTCGAATAATCATCTTTCCCTTGCGGACGCTGCTCCGGAAGAGTAGCCGCCATTCTGGCCAAATCCGGCCCCCATTCGTGAAGGAACAGATGGAGACGGCGGAGCCAGTGATATTGCGGACGGATTTGACCGTAAGCGCCCAGCGGCGCCTGGAAATCGTAGTTTTTCAACGGCATATCATTCCAATAGCCGGTGGCCTGCGACTCTTGCAACGTGGTAAGTTTGCCGCCGGGATTAACACCGCCGTGATACATGTAATAACCCAGTGAAACGCTGCCGTCGCCGAGCTTCACCAGGGTGGTTGATTCGACATCCAGCGGATTGATGAAAATCCGGCGGTGATAACTGCTCATCATGCCGCCGCCAATTTCACAAGTCAGATAGGGATATTGATCCAGGCCGGGCGGATCCTTCACGCCGGGTTTGCCCAGCGCATCGGCAATGATGGTGTCATCGGCGCGCCAGCGGGAGAATTGATAGCCGGTCCAGTAGTTCTCCGGCATGGGTGTCAATTGACGGTCCCAAAAACCCACGGCATAAACGCTGTAGAGCGGCAAAATTTCGCCAAACGGCATGGGCGTGCGCAACGAGGGCCAGCCGGTTCGGGTGTAAAACGGCACGTCGAGACCCGCCGCGCGCGCCAGCCGTTTGAGGGTGAGCAGATGTTCGGCCGGGCCCTCGTATTCGTTTTCAAGCTGGATGCCGATGACCGGTCCGCCGTCCTTCCATAGCAGTCCGTAAAGCTGTCCGCTGATTTGGTCATAGAGCAATTTGGCCGCCGCCAGATAATTCGTATCGTCGGAACGCAGCCGCCAGCCCGTTTGCACCAGCCAGTCCGGGAATCCTCCGTTGCGCACTTCGCCATGATCCCAGGGACCGCACCGCACCATGACTTTCAACCCGACCTCCCGGCAGAGTCCAACGAAATGGCGAAGATTGCGGCGCCCGGACCAGTCCCATTGGCCTTTGATTTCCTCGTGATAAATCCAGAAGACGTAGGTGGAAACAATGTCCACGCCGCCGGCCTTCATTTTGAGCAACTCTTCGCGCCACTCGCCTTCCGGGTAA
>DATEGR010000497.1:0-4529 GCA_035279985.1 Verrucomicrobiia bacterium | reverse complement strand
GAAGAGCTGATTGCCGCCGCCCATGCCGGTTGTTTCGCGATGGCGTTCTCGGCGGAGTTGGGCAAGGCGGGCATTTCACCCGATTCCATTTCGGCCACCGCCACCGTCTCGCTGGACAAGACCAACGCGGGTTGGACGGTCACGGCGTCGCATCTGGATGTGACGGCGAAAATTCCCGGCGCGAACAAGGTGCAGGTGCTCGGCATCGCCAACGTGGCCAAGCTCGGGTGCCCCATTTCGCGCTTGCTCAGGGCGAACGTGACGATGGATGCCAGGGTGGAGGACTGAAATGAAATTGCGAAGCAATGGCCCGATGGCGCAGGATTGGCAGCTTCCCGGTAAATTCCAGTCTGCCGTTACCGGCCCGGACCGCAAAACGGGCAGATCGGCGCTGGTCAGGACCCATTTCCGCTCCGGTGCGGTGATTGTGCTGATGCTGGCGCTGGCCATGGCCTTTTTCATCACCGGAATTTTCCTTCCGTTCACTTCGGTCACCAAGCTGTGGTTGTTTCAGAATCAAATCTCGGTATATCGCGGGTTGATCATTTTGTGGCAGGCGGGCGAGTTGTTTCTCTTCCTGATTTTGTTTGTGTTCACCGTCATCTTTCCGTTCGTGAAAATCAATGCCATGCTGGTGTTGTGGTTGTGGCCGCGTCTGGCGGTCGAACGCGCCCGCCGGCTGTTCCACTTCGTGTCCAACATGGGCAAGTGGTCCATGCTCGATGTTTTTGTCGTGGCCATCCTGGTGTTGACGATCAAATCGGGCGGCCTGGCCAGCATCCGGGTGGAGGATGGTTTCTTCCTGTTTTTTATCTCGGTCCTGCTCACGCAATTTGCCTCGCTCTGGACCGGCCGGGTCGTTTCCCACCTGGAGGGGTGACGGGCGGTTTCATTCATTCCGGGCATCGGCAATTTGATTTCCTCCGCGCGGTCACTGGTTCAAAATGAATCCAATGAAAATCCTCTGTCTTGGCACCACGCCCGCCGCGCAGCGGGTGATGGTTTTTCGCCAATTGCGGCTGGATGCGGTCAACCGTGCCGTGGTCACGCTGGATGGCGCCGCGGGCAAATCTGTCAATGTGGCGAAGGTGCTGAAGGTGCTGGGCGAACAGCCAATCGCGACGGGTTTCCTGGGCGGTGACCGGGGGGAATTTTTGCGCGCGGCGCTGGCCGGGCACGGCATCGAGTCCGATTTCGTGACCGTATCCACCCGGACGCGGCAATGCCTTACGGTGATTGATGAATCGGCGGGCACGCAAACGGAATTGGTGGAGGAGAGCCGGCCGGTGGAGCCGGCGGACTTTGGTAAACTCATGGCGGTCATCCGCCGGCATGTGCCCGAATGCCGGGCGGTGGTGATGTCCGGGACCATTGTCACCGGCGGACCGGTGAATCTGTATTTTGAGTGCACGCAATTGGCGCAAGACGCCGGGGTGTTGTCCGTGGTGGACGCGCAGGGCGCCGCCCTGGTCGAGGCCTTGAAGGCGAACCCCGGCCTGGTCAAACCCAACCGGACGGAATTGGCCGCAACGGTGGGCCGCGAACCCGGGGACGATGCGGACGTGATGCAAGCGATGCGCGAATTATACGAACGCGGTGCCCAACGGGTGGTAGTAACGGCGGGGAAAAAGCCGACGCTGGCGTTTGACGGGAAAAATTTCTGGCGCATCGTCACACCCCAAGTCCTCGTGGTTAATCCGATCGGTTCAGGCGACGCCTTCACTGCCGGGCTGGTGTCGCGTCTGGTGCACGGCGATGATCTGGACGAGGCCTGCCGCTGGGGCGCTGCGGCCGGCACGGCGAATGCGCTCACACTCATGGCTGGAGAGGTAGATCGATCGGAGCTGACGCGGTTGTCAGCGAGAGTTGAAGTGCAAAAAGTTTGATTAGCGCACGGCAAATCGAGGGTTCGACAAATCCGCGTTTTGGAGTATCTTTTAAGCCTGATGAAGCCAGGCAGGAGAAGCCCCGGTGCAGGGATATGTTCGGTTATCCTTTTTATATTTTTGTCCCTCGCTGCCGGGAATGCCCAGGTGTCCGTTCAGATCGGACAGAATTTTCCCGGTAGCGACAATTCCCAGACCTACATCACTCCGGCGGATGCCAATGGCGCGGTCGGGCCGAACTATTTTGTTGAATTCATCAACGGCTCGTTTGCCGTCTATAATAAATCCGATGGCTCGGGGGTAGTAAAAATCTCTGACATGCAATTCTGGAGCAATGCCGGACCAGGCGGCGGTGGCGTGGGCGGAATCAACTTTGCGTCATCGGACGCCATTAGCGATCCGCGCGTGATTTATGATCCGGCTTCGCAACGCTGGTTCGCGTCGCAGGTGAAATTCGACGGGAACGCGTCGGACCCGAGTCTGGAATCCGACTATTATCTGCTCGGCGTTTCCGACACCGACGCCCCGAGCGGCTCGTGGCATGTGTTTTCCTTCCTCAGCGTCACAGGCGCAGTCCAATTTGCCGACTTTCCGACGCTGGGCGTGGATGCCAAAGCCGTGTATCTGGCGGGAGACATGTATCACGGGCAGAGCAATTCCATCGGAACGTCACTGACCATGATTCCGAAGGCGGATTTGCTGGCCAACCCGCCGGTCATCACCAACCGGGTTTTTTTCGCAACCACGGCTTATACGAATCATGGGGCCGTGCTGCAACCGGTCACCTGTTTCGATGGCAGCAGTGTGGGAAACATTCTGGCGGCTGGCGCCCTCGGTGACGACTTTCTCTTTCACTCCAATCTCGTGGCCACGACCATGCTCAATCCGGGTGCCACCAATGCCAGGTTCGCGCCGGCAGTGAGCATTTTGGTTGACGCATATACCGCCCCGCTCGACGCGACACAGCCCGATAACACTTCAACGCTCGCTGATAACGACGCGCGCTTCAGCGCCCGAGTGTACACCGTCGGCGGTGTCATTTTTGCCGTCCACAATACCGAAGTGGGTGACCGCGCCGCAATTCGCTGGTATCGCATCAACGCGACCAACTATGCCCTGCTGGAATCCGGCACCATTGCTGACCCCAACCTGGATTTGATTTTCCCATCCATCGCGGCAAACACGAATGGCGTTGTGGTCATCACGTGCAATGGGTGCGGCCCGGCGCCGGACGCGTTCATCAGTTCCTATGCCTACGTCGGCCAGACCGTGAATGGCGTCACCACGTTCGGCAGTTCGATTTTACTCGCCGCGAGCAGCGTCGATTATCACGACATTTACGAACAGGTCGGCATCGACATCGATAGCCGCTGGGGCGATTACAGCACGGTCTCGGTTGATCCGTCCGACGCGACTCATTTCTGGACCATTCAAATGCTTCCGATCTACGACAGCACGCTGGATAGCGGTGACCTGTGGCAGACGCAAATTACCGAACTCATCACCAGCCCGGCGTTGCCGCAACTGAGCATCGCGCTTGCCGGCACAAATGCTACGATTTCCTGGCCAGGCTCCGCCGCCGGCTATCAACTTCAGTCTGCTCCCAGCCTCGTTCCACCGGTGGTATGGTCAAGCGTAACACAAACACCGTCCACCAACGGCAACACGATTTCTGTGTTGATGCCTGTTTCCAGCTCCCACCAATTTTTCCGGCTGGAAAAATAATCGCATCGTTGTAGCGCAGGCGTCCGCGCCTGCGGGTTCACCCCGGCGTCCCGCCGGAGAAGTTCCTTCCGACAGCGGGACGCTGTCGGAACCCGCAGTCGGGACGACTGCGCTACGAACCGGTTCCTGGAAAGCCTCGCCCCACCAAGCTGTACCAATCCTTTAGTTTGCCTCGAAATCCTGAACAAATTCCATCAGTTCCTTCTCGTTCAGGTCCGAGACGGCCCAGAACGTCATCCCGCTGCGGGACCAGTAAATCAAATTGTAACCGTTAATCGGCTCAGCTACAGCGGGTTCCGAATCACCTTCTTCCGTCGGCCAGATGAAGAGGTTGATGACGTGTTTGTAACGATGAAAAACCAGCGCCGCAACCGCGCGATTGCCAAGGTAGTCGAGCCGGCCGCCGATCAGCGGGAATCCCTGTGCGGCGAGGTCTTTGACCGGCGGCGAGAAATCGAGTTTGCCGTCGAACCACGGCTTGACCGTGTGCTGGTCGGAAGACGCGACGTCCATTTCATGGTTGGCCATCAACGAACGGATATGGCTGGAGACAATTTCCTGCGCGAGTTGTTGCCGGGCTGAGGGGCGGGTGAGCGTAAGTGACAGTAAGAGCGCGAGGCAAATCACGGCGACGCCGGTGGTCGCGGCAGCAAACCAGTTCCAAATTCCCAAAAGGCGCCGGGATTCAGCTCGGGGACGCAATTCAGTCTTCAGTTTTTGCCGTAATTCTGCCGGCGCGGAAAAAAAGAGCGAATCCTGGTTCAAGGATTTTTTCAGGTTTTGCACATTGCGAAAAGCGAGCGCGCACGCGGGGCAGTCGTGCAGATGCTTTTCCAGTTCCAGGATGCCGGCGGTGTCCAACTCGCCGTCGGCGTAGGCATCAATGAGCAGTCTGGCTTGCTGGCAATTCATGGTTTG
>DATEGR010000496.1:0-3556 GCA_035279985.1 Verrucomicrobiia bacterium | reverse complement strand
GCGGTTCAAAAAAATGGCGGCGCGATTGACGCTGAAAATTTCGCGCAAGAACAGCAGGAATTGTTTGAGCATGGCCTCGGCATTCAGGGAATGCGTGAGGATGGACGAAAAATCGCGCAGGACATTCAGCGTCTGCGACGCATTGGCAACGCGGCCGGAAAGCGATTCGGTCGAGCGTGAGACGGCCGCTGGTGGCAGCAAGGGCGTAAGGGCCGTCGGTTGAGCGGCGCGCGCTTGCGGATATTTGGGCACCGACCAGAGGCGCTCCAGCAGTGAATTGAGCAGCCGGGCGCGGATAGGTTTGGTCAGGACATGGGTGACACCGTGCAGGAAAGCCTCTTCCTCCCATTCGGACTGGTTGTCGGCGGAGTAGGCAATGATGGGACATTTGCTGTCGCGCCGGCGAAGCCGTTCGATGACCCAAACTCCCTGAACCCCGATGAGATCCACATCCAGAACGCAGGCCCGGACCAGACCATGGGTTAACAGCGGTTCAGCTTCCTCCACTCCGATGCGATGAACAATACGATACTCCTCCGGGTTCAGACTTGCCTGAATCACTTCGGCGAAGTCTGGATGAGGAGACAACACCAAAATGGTTTTCATTGTACTCTGAGCCAGTGACGGCGACGCTCAATTCCAGTCACTCCGGCAATCATCTACAAATTGAGCCAAAAGGTCAATCTAATCTTGCGGCAGGAATTTGGAAAAACTTTGGCTAAAAGGCTGAAAATCAGGCCGAAGTGAGCAGTTTTTCCCACAAATTCTCATTGAGCAGCGCCTTCCGGAGAAAATCCGTATCGCTGGAGGAAATAGCCACCGGTTCCCCCTGGAGCGGCAGGTGGAGGGTGAAGGTCGTGCCCTGACCGGGCTTGGACCTGGCTTCAATTTTGCCGCCGTGATGATGCACGATGAAGAAGCACGCCATGAGGTGGATGCCATATTCGGACGGCGTTTGATCGCGCACGACGAACGGATCAAAGACCGCCCGCAGCGCTTCTTCCGGCACGCCGGGGCCATGGTCGTTGATTTGCACAACGATTTCCGGCGGGGGGCCATCCTGCAATTCGGCCGCCAGAGTGACCCGGTTGCCGGCGGGCAACATCGCCAGCTCTTCCTTCAGCAACAATTCAAATAACCGGCTGAATTTCGGCCTGTCCACCCGCAACAGGGGCAGCGTATCCGGGATTTGATTTTCAATTTCGATCCGCCGGGCGGCAAACGGTTCCTTGAACAATTTTACCGCGTCGCTGACAGTTTGGTGCAATGAAACCTGGTCGGTGAAGGGCGCCGACGGATTGGACGACGCCGTCCAGAGGTCTTTGAGCAAGCCGTTGATTTTTTCGATCTGCGACTGCACGTTTTGGTGGTAGTCTTTCCAGAAGTCGGGATTGCGCAGGCCCTGCAAATCCGTCTTTTCCTCGTTCATTTTCACCGGCGCGAGATCGAGAAAGGTTTTCACCGCCACCAGCGAATTGCGGATGTGGTGGCTCAGTCCGGCGGCCAGCAGGCCCAGGCTGACAATGCGGTCGGCGATCAGCATGTTGTGCAGGACGGACATTTTTTCGCGGAGCAACTGGTCGCGTTCGGACTGCACAATGAAAAATTCCAGCCCGCGCTTCAGGGTTTGTTCCAGTTGCGGCGGGTCCCACGGTTTGGAAACGTACTTGTAAATCGCGCCGCTGTTGACCGCGGCGATCGCGGCGTCCATGTCGGCGTAGGCGGTGACCAGCACCCGGATGACGCGCGGGCGGAATTGCCGGGCGCGCTCCAGCAGCCACACGCCCTTTTCGCCGGGCATTCGCTGGTCGGTCATCAGCAGGCCAATTTCATCAGCGTGGTCCTCCAGCAATTTGAGGCCCCCCTGCGCGGTCGTCGCCGTCATGGTGCGGAATTGCTCCCCGAAGGCGCGCGTGAAGTTGGTTAATGACTTCTCTTCGTCGTCCACGTAAAGAATCGCAAATTTTTTATAGTCGTACAGGTTCTCCATGTTCAATTTCCGGTTCGGCGGTCGGTTTGGTCTTGGCGGGGAAATCCAGGATAAATTCGCAGAAATGGCCGACCTCGGTGTTCACCAATATGCGTCCGTCAAACCCTTTCACAATGCGGTGGCAAATGCTCAGGCCCAACCCCATCCCCTCCCCCACGTCTTTGGTGGTAAAAAACGGGTCAAAAATCTTGTCCAGATGCTTGCGTTCGATGCCCGGGCCGTTGTCGCGAACGATGACGAGGCTCCGGTCGTCCTCCATCCGGCCCTGGATCGAAATCATCGGCGTTTCGTTCTCGAATTTTTTTTGTCGCATCGCGTCGAGTGAATTCTGCAATAAATTCACCAGAACATGAATCAATTTGTTGCGGTTGGCCAGCACCGTCTGTCCCGGGACGACTTTCAGTTCGACCCGCACCTTGTCCTTCCACTCGCCGGCCAGAAATCGCAGCGACGTGTTGACGGCCTCGGTCACGTCTACGGGCTCGGACGGTCCGGCCTCCGGGTGCGTGAACATGCGCAGATCCGACACGATATTGCGCACGCGTTTCATGCCTTCCTCAATGTCGCCCAGGATCTCCTCGTATTCGTGGCGGGCTTCCGGCGTGAGTTGTTTGCATTTGTTGCGCAGGGCGAAAAGGCCGGTCGTCGCGAAATTCAGCGGGTTGTTGATTTCGTGGATGATGCCCGCGCTCATGCGGCCGAGGGAGGCGAGCTTCTCGGATTGCACCAGTTGTGACTCGGTATCCTTGAGTTGCTCGATGGTATTGGACAGCGCGCGGTTTTGCGTGGAAAGATGGCGCTGGAAATCGTGGGATTCGACAAGGTTTCGGATGCGCGCGTGAAGTTCGGTGGACGAGAAGGGCTTGGCCAGAAAATCATTGGCCCCCAGTTCCAGGGCATTAAACTTGGTTTCCTCATCCGCTCGCGCCGTCAGCAAAATAATGGGCACGACTGCCGTCTCCTCATGTTTGCGCAATTCCCGGCACACCGCCAGACCATCCATCTCCGGCATCATCATGTCCAGCAAAATGATGTCCGGCAGGAATTGGTTCGCCTTTTCCACGGCCTGGATGCCGTCCGCCGCTTCCAGCACATCGTAATCCGTGTCGAGTTGTGATCGTAAAAAACGCCGCATATCCGGTTCGTCATCGGCCACAAGCACCACGGGCCGCTGGCCGCGTTTACCCAATTCCACGGGCTTGGCTGCCCCGCGCAGGGACACCATGGCCGGAAAAAGTTCCGCGCGGCGGTATAGGTTGGCCAGCCATTCTTCCTTGGCAATCACGCCGGTTTCCGCCGGGGCGCCGGGAGGAGATTTGGCCGCCAGCTCCGCCTTTTGATACGGCAGGCGCACGATAAAGGTCGTGCCTTTCCCTTCCTGGCTTTCCACGACCACGGTGCCGTGCATCATTTCGGTCAATTCCTTGACCAGCGCCAGCCCGATGCCGACGCCTTGATACCGGCGTTGCGCCGAACTGTCCGCCTGCCAGAAACGGTCGAACACAAACGGCAGGTTTTTTTCGGCGATGCCGATGCCGGTATCGTTGACAATGAAAACGAGTTCTT
>DATEGR010000495.1:0-6879 GCA_035279985.1 Verrucomicrobiia bacterium | reverse complement strand
CGCAGCCATGGGACCGTTCCGTTACGAGCCGGAAAGTTCGCCGGGCACCGTTTACAGCGTCAATGTCGTGCCGTTTCAGCGGGGGAATTCCTCCGTGCCGGTTTCCGCCCTGCTGACGGCGGAGGACCTCACCCAAACCGAACAGTTGCGCCATTTGGAAGTCGAGGCCGCCAATCTCCGCCTCATCAAGGCCATGGCCGACCGGCTCGCGCACGAAATCGGCAATGCGATGGTGCCGCTCTCCACCCATCAACAGTTGCTCGGGGAAAAATTCCGGGACGCGGAGTTCCGCAAATCACTCGACTTCGCCCTGGCCGATGGTGTCAAGCGCGTCTCACGCTTGCTCAACCAGATGCGGTTTCTGGCGCGGGAGAACGAACCGGAACCGCAGGCGTTCCCCGTTGAGCAACTCATCGAAGAGGCTTACCAGGAGGCGCGCAAGCATCAACCGGCGGACAAGGCCCAGTTGCAATACGAGAATGGCGGCAAACCCATCGTCATCACCGGCGACCGCGCCGCCTTGAAACATGCGCTGGCGGAAATCATGCTCAACGCCTTGCAAGCCAATCCCAAGGAACCCAGAATCGGTGTGAAGTTGCACACCAATCCCAACAACGCCGGCGGCCGCGAACTGGAAATTGAAGTCCAGGACAACGGAACGGGTTTCACCACGGAAACCGCCCAGAAAGTACCCTCGCCATTTTTCACCACGCGCAACGTCGGCCTCGGCCTGGGCCTGACCGTGAGCCGGAAAATCATCGAAACGCACCACGGCAAACTGGAAATCGTTCCCCCGCAGGCCGGCCAGCATGGCACCGTGCGCGTCTTGCTGCCGATTGATTCCGGCACCACTATGGCTCTGTAAATGAGTGATCGGCCGGGTGCCCGGCTTCCACCCACGGCAGTTTGTTCAACGTAATGGCCTGGTCGCAGTTGTAGGTGGCGCGTATCCCCCGCGCCGTGGAGCCGCCTTCCGTCGGGTCGTCCCAGACCATGAACCACGTCCACCGCGGCTGTTCCTTCAAAATTTCCGGTGACGGCGCGGCGCCGACTTCCGCCAGCGCAATGGGCTTGGCCTTGGCCAGGGCCAGAAGCTGGTCATACTGATTCGAGGCAAAACCCGTGTGGTAAATGTCCGTGCCCAGAACGTCCACGACATCGTCGCCCGGGTAACAGGCATCGTAGGGATCCACATTCGGCGGCGTCACTTCATTGGCGCCATAGACCCAGATGAGATTATTCAGCTTGTGGAAATTCACCAGCCGGTCGAACAGCATCCGATACAATTTTTGGTAGCCGTCCGGGCCGCGCTTCTGGCCCCACCAAAACCAGCCACCGTTCATTTCATGGTACGGCCGCCAGAGCACCGGCACGTGCGCGTCCCGCAATTGCTGGAGAAACCAGGCAATGACATCCACCTGCGATTTCCAGCGTTCGTTGATTTCCGTGCCCGGCGTGATCAAATCGTGCCACTGCTCGTCGGTCAGCTTGCCCTGGATGGAATCCTTGAATTTTACCGGCTCGTCCTCAATCGGCCGCACCGCGTGCCACATGAGCACAATGATGTAACCTTCACGATATTTTTGGATCGCCTCGTCCACAATCTGCTGGCGGAAATTGATTCCATCCCAGGTGCCGGGCGAATCGAAACCGAAATCCATCCCGAAAACCGCCGGAAAATTACCGCCCGCGCGCTGCGCCTCGACCAGGCGCGCGGAACGCAGCAGCGGTACGGCATGCTGGCCGGTCAGCGTGTGGTGGCCCGAAATGCTGTACAGATACTGCAGCAATTGGACCGCTTCCGGCGAAGCATTCGGCGTGACCGGCTTGACGGAGGGCGGTGTCGCGTCATCCGCCATCAACGCTGGCGGGATCACACACAAGAGGACCAGAAAAAAAACGAGGGAGATTTGTTTGAGGTTCATGGTTTGGACATTAGATTTCCACCTTCGCTTGAGTCAACGCCTTTTTCGGGAGTACGCCGGCGGGGCTGACTGTGTCGGTGTGCTTTTTCGCAGGGAGTTGATTCCGGCAAACCCGGTCGAAGTCAATGACACCTTCAGAAGGCGGATTATTTTCCTTCCACGCCCTTGAGATAGGCCAGGATGAGTTCGGGTAAATCACGGCTGTAACCGCCTTCCAGCACGCTGAACATCGGCACGCCGAGCCCGCGCAGTGATTGGCCGAGCCAGTGAAAATCCTCCGGCTCCAGCGTGCCACTGCCGAGCGGATCACGCACATAGGCGTCAAACCCGGCGGACACGGCGACCAGGTCCGGTTTGAATTTTTTTAAATCATCCAGCGCACGGGCCAGGGCGGCGCTGTAGATTTTGTGCGGTGAAGCCGGCGCAACCGGATAATTGAAACAGTTTTTGCCGACGTTCGCGCCGCCGGTGCCGGGGTAAAAGGGATACAGGTGGATGGAGAAGAACGCGACACCGGGCTGGTCAAGGAGAATGGCTTCGGTGCCATTGCCGTGATGCACGTCGAAATCGAAAACCGCAACGCGTTTCGCTCCCGTGGCCGCGGCATCCAGCGCAGCAATGGCAACGTTGTTCAAATAACAAAAACCCATCGCCTGATCGCGCGTGGCGTGATGCCCGGGCGGACGCATGAGGCTGAAAACATTTTCGCCGTCGCGCGCGGCCTCCAAGGCATCGAGCGCCGCGGCGGCGGACGCGCGGGCATAGTCGGTGATGTTTTCGTAAGACGGCGTGTCCGCGTCGAAATCCTCCGGGATTTTCAGACGCGCAAGATGTTCCGGCGAATGCGCGCGCAAAATTTGTTCATCACTCACTTGGCCCGGCACCCCCCAGGCAAGCGCCAGTTCCGTCTGTTGCTTGAAGCTTGCCATCGTGGCCGTGACACGCCGGGGACTTTCGGGATGGCCATAACTGGAGTAACCGGCGCAACGTTCGTCGGTGATGATTTTCACAGAAGAAATTAAGCATGAACGGGCGCGAATGAACACAAATTATTGAATTTTGCCGGCGGGATGCTTATGGCACTTTTGTTTCTGTGCTGACCAACACCACCGCCATCCGGGTCGCCGCCATCGCCGGTTTTCTGGCGGTGGCACTCGGTGCATTCGGCGCGCACGGGTTGAAAAGAATCCTGGAGCAAAACGGAACGGCGGCGATTTGGGAAACAGCGGTCTTTTACCATTTCATTCACGCGGTCATGTTGTTTGTGCTGGCGGGGCGGAAACCGCTGGCCGTCGGGCCGTGGTGGTGTTTTCTGGCGGGCATCGTGGTTTTCTCCGGCTCGCTTTATCTGCTGGCAGTGACCAGCGCGCATTGGCTGGGTGCCGTCACGCCGCTGGGCGGACTCAGTTTCCTGGTTGGATGGCTCTGGCTGGCCATCAACGCCGTCCCCGCCAAAGGCTGAAACGCGCCCGGAAAGTCAATCGTCCCCCATGGTTCATGGTCTTCCGGATGGTCTAAATCAAAAGTCCCAGCTAATGCCTCCATTCACCGTATGGCTGGCGGCGTTGTCGCGCGCCAGTTCACCGTCGTAATAGGCGAAGATGGAAAGGTGTTGCGAGCAGCGCGTGCTTAAACCGGTGACCAGGGAAAGGCTGTCCCGGCCCAGGGATGGACTTTCCACCTGGAAAACGGTTCCGGCGCCGCTGGCCATCTGTGAATTTATCGTCCGGGCCGTGTCCAGGAATTCATGTCGCCAGCCAATGCGTACCTCGGGCCGCAAGGTTTCCCTGGCGACGTGCCATTCGTATGCCAAACGCCATCCGATCAAGCTCCACAGGGAGTGACTGTCGTTTTCCATGACCTGCAGTGGTGATGAAGAACCGGTTTCCGTGAATCCCTCAATATCAACGTAGGCGTAGTGCAGCTCGGCCAGCATGCCTAAAGTAAAATTGGTGAAATCGGTGTGTGGCAGGTCATAGCCGCCACCGAACATGGTATCAATTTCGTAACCTTTGGTAGCCCCGCTCGCGAAGCCACCCAGCGCGGCGCGTTTGCTGTCGTAACGACCGCCGCCGGCACCCACCTGGGCTTCCAGATAGGCGTTGGTACTGAACCAGGTCCCGTAAAGGCCGCCCCGCCCGCCTTCCAGGTTCGCGCTGCCGCCGTTCGCCAGGCTGGCTTCACCGCCGGCGTAATCCAGCGTGAACCCGCCCGCGAGGCCGGTGTCCACCCGTTTATCGAAGTCCAAAGTGACGCCGGAGTTTTGGAGACTATAGCCCGGAGCATCGGCCGTGCTGCTGACATGGACAAACTGGCCGTAGCCGCCGGCAAACGCACTCCAGTCGTCATTCGGCCCGGCTTTTTCCATCAGGGGCAGGCTCCGATCCGCGGAAGCCAATTGCATCACGGGTCCGCCCGGTTCGAACAGCGACACGCTGCCACTCGCCAGCGCGTAGCCATTGCGCAGATCGTTCATACGGCTTTGCACACTGCCGACGATCGTGTCCACACTGCCAAATTCCATATCGAACAATGCACCCAATTCCTCCGGAGCAATCAGGTCGAAGTTCGCCGGGAGTTGCGGACCGGGAACGGCATCGAGGATAGCAATCAGATTCGTCTCGCGCGGGTCGCCTTGCAATTGGTTTGTGCTCAGGTACCCGGAGAAGGTGTCAAGGTTTCCGGCCACCGCCCGCTGGTTATGCGTGAGGGCAAACGACATAAAGCTGCCTTGCAGCGTAATCAGGTCAACTTCGTTGCCCTCATAAAGAGCGCGAAGTTCAAGCGCATAGGCGCTCTTCAACTGATCGTCCAGGGTCGTGAACTGGCCGGTCACACCCTCGGTTGCGGTCAAGACTGTAAACTGCTCGCCTTTCGTGGGCACAAAACCATTGAACAGGGAGACGACGAGCGTTCCGTCGATGGCCGCCGCGCCGTTGATGGCGAGTTGGTCGGGGAGCGCCGCCAGTTTGATTCCGAGACTCCCATCAGCCGTTTGGGTGTAATTGCCGGTGAGCAGGGTCGTCTGAATCCTTTCACTGCCGCCGGGACTTAGCACGCCCGCGTTTCGATAGAGGTTCCCCTCACCAAGATTGACCGTCCCGCCCGCATTGAACCAACTGTTTGAAAAATTGTTGAACTGGTTGAGGCCGCCGCCCAGGTCAACGGAGCCGATGATGACGCCGAAGTTGTTGATGCTCTCATTGCCGCCGGCGCCAATAATGGCGGTGCCGTTCATGCCGTTCAACGTCGTGATCGCACCGTAATTGGTGAGCGTGTTGCCGGCCCCGTCAAGCAGGCGGACGCCGGCGCTTGAGCCATAGCCGCCCTGCACCGTGCCGCTGAGAATGTTCACAGAAATATCACCGCCGCCGGCTGCCCCAATACTCTGGGCGCGGATGCCGTCGGAGTTGGTTCCCTGGGCGAAGATATTGCCATCCACAGTAATGTTGACGGCCTGGCCTGAAAGCAGACCACCTGCGCTCTGGGCGTAAATGCCATGAGCATTGTTGCCGTAAGTAACGATGTTGCCGGTTTGCACGACGGTAACCGTCCCGCCGGAGCCGTTCCCGCCGACGCTGCCGGCGAAACTCACACCGGAACCCGGGCTTTGAGTCGCGTCGCCTTGAGCCTGAGTGCCCGGACCAAAGAGCAGCGAACTTAAATCCAACTCGTCGCTGATCCCCGAAAAACCGCCGCCGCCGCCGACGCTTTGCGCCAGGATGCCGTGCGCGAACGCGCCATGCGTCACGACGTCTCCGCTATTGGTGACCGTCACGTTCCCGCCGTTCCCGCCGGCCCCGCCCATGCCGTTTGAAACGACCATGGTCTGGGTAAATTGGGTGAGATTCGTGAGCACATCCTCAAAAGGTGATGAGCTCTCAGGCAAACCGTCGTTGCTGAAATCAAAGGTCAGCACGTTTCCGCCGGCCCCGCCGCCACCGCCCACGCTTTGTGCCAGAATGCCGACGCCAAAGACGCCTTCGGTCCAGATGTTGCTGGTGTTGTTGACCGTCACGCCCCCGGCGTCGCCGCCAGCGCCACCGTTGCCGCCCAGAATGAAAGTGGAACTGAAGCTCAACAGGCTGAGAGCCGGCGCGAGCGATTCCGGCGTGTTGCTGAGTTCAATTTGATAGGTGGAGGCATTCCCACCGCTCCCACCGCCACCGCCGATGCTTTGGGCCTGGATGCCGTAGGCGAACGCGCCTTTGGCAACGATGTTGTTGAAACTGTTGACATCCACAGTCCCGCCGGTTCCACCGCCACCACCGTTGCCGCCCATGGACATCGTGAACGAATAGCTGGGACTGATGTCTTCGGCGCTTTTCAGCACGCTCAGGTCGCCGCTGATGGTTGTGCTGTCGCCGCCCTGGCCGCCGCCGCCACCCACGCTTTGCGCGAAGATGCCGGAGGAATAATTGCCCTCCGTCCGAATCCCACCGTTATTGGTGACGCCAACGGTTCCGCCATTGCCCGCGACGCCGCCCTTGCCGCCTACCGCGACATTTGCGGAGACATCGCAATTATAGGTGAGGCTGACGGCCGTGCTGTTTCCGCCGTTACCGCCACCGCCACCCACGCTCTGAGCCAGGATGCCGGCGGATAGAGAATTGGAGGTGATAATGACACCCGAACTTTGCACCGCCACGGTTCCACCGTTGCCACCCTTGCCCCCGGAACCGCCGACACTGACGGCTACGTTCGCCGCGAAGGGAATTTCATCAATAACATTCGCCGCCGCGGACAGGACGAAGGTATTTCCACCGTTGCCGCCGCCGCCCCCGACACTCTGGGCGACGATGCCCATCCCATTTGTACCACTGGTGATAATGTCGCTGTCACTGTTGACCGTGACCAGGCCGCCATCGCCACCTTGCCCGCCACCGCCGCCGATGCCGACGCTGACCCCGATGTTGGCGGCAACCGAGACATTGACCACGTTGGCGCCGTTGCC
>DATEGR010000494.1:0-3521 GCA_035279985.1 Verrucomicrobiia bacterium | reverse complement strand
GAAGGACTTTGCCCAACTGAGTTGGGCGGCGCGCAAGGCGCTGGGCCGGATGCGCCGGCGTCCAACTCTCGTGGAATCCTTCTGGAAACAGGCTCAATTGTTCTGAACCAACTGTCACTATATTATGCGAAAGTCAGTAGGTGAAAATTCAGGGTCGGTCTTTCGATCAACTTTTGGAAGTCGTTGAGATCATTTTGTCTCTCGGCCAATTGCGCGCCCAATTCGTCCCAAGTGTTGGTCAGGTCGCGTGGCCAGGTGTCTTGACTGTGAATGACCGGCTGCCGCCAGCCTACCATTTCTTTGCCGGGAATGGTTCTATTCATGTAAAACGGCGCATTATTAAGAATCACCCAATTCGTGTCATTAGGCTCCAAATAAATTCGAGCAAGTGCATTGGTGATAAGCGGAGCGCCATTCTTGTCCGTCGGCACGGGTGGCGGAATCACCTGCGCCAGTTCCATCGGCTCGCCCTGGGCTTTAAGTTGGGCAATGTAGGCCTCCGTTGCGGCGCGCAGTTGGTAGTGATGAATGACCGGAACAAGAACCGCCACAACGAGCACAATTCCCACGACGATCAAAATTTTCCAGCGGCGGCTCATATCAGTTGTGTTTTTAATCTACCGATTGCGCCCCACTGGTGGAACTACAAAGCCGCCCGATATTTATAAGAGCGTATCTGAAAATCCCAATGTTGGTAGGAGCCGAAGTAACGAGGCTCAATTTTCTCTCTGGAAAACGCCTCTTCTTTAAACAGAATGAGCCTCCTCACGTCGGCTCCTACCATCTTTCAGACACGCCTTCTGAAGCGGCAATTCGCGCCCATTCGCGAAATTCGCGGATTAACCTTTCAAAAAATAATTCCGCTGCTTTTCGCTGATGGGCATGCCGAGTTTTTCCATCACCGCCAGCATGTCTTCCCAGACCTTGCGTTTCTCGCTCATAGCCTGGTTGCGCAGTAAATACGCCGGATGATACGTCGGCATGAGTGGGATGCCGCGATAGGTCTTCCAGGTCCCGCGCAGTTTGGTGATGCCGATGGTCTTGCCCAGCAACCCTTCCACCGCCGTCGCGCCGAGGGCAACGAGCACTTTCGGCCGGATCAAATCAATCTGCTCGTGCAAATACGGGATGCACGTGGTCATCTCGTCGGCGGTTGGTTTGCGGTTGCCGGCGGACTGGCCGGGCGTGTCGGGCCGACATTTCAAAATATTGCCGATGTAAACGTCGGCGCGCTGCAGTCCTGTGGCCTGGATGATTTTCGTCAACAACTGACCCGCCTTGCCGACGAACGGCTCGCCCTGTTGGTCTTCGTCCGCACCCGGCGCTTCACCGACGAACATGAGCTGCGCGTCAATGCTGCCAACGCCGAACACGACGTTTTTGCGCGACGACGCAAGGTGCGGGCATTTCACGCAGGCCAGTGCCCGTTCGCGCAAGGCGGCGAACGCGGCAGCCTTTGCCTGCGGATCCAGCGGCGGGCTTTGGCCAGGGACCGTTTCGCCCGGTAAGGCCAGCAAAGACGCCTGTTCGGCAGCAGAATGAGGAGCGCCGGTCTCCGACCCGGCGCGTTTCGGGAGTTCCGTTCGTGCCGGGCCGGAGGCCGACGCTCCGCTCGCCGCGGATTCGGCATTGACCGTTTGCGGCTTTCCCGCCGGAGGCCGCGACAACGCAGTGAGCGTTTCCGGCGCAACGGCGACGTGGCGGACACCGCGCGATTTCAAATCTTCCAGATGTTGAATCGTCGCGTCGAGCAGTTGGTTGTAGGTCGAGGGCATCAGTTCCTGGGGAGTTGTTTCTTTGCCGTCCGGCCATACCAGATTCCCGAAACGACAAAAACGATGCCGCAGGACGCCGCAAAATAAACCAGAAACGGCAGGGGCAATACAAAGTGAGCGCCGACGGCGGCGCCCAGTGACAATCCACCGCACAGGTAACAGTAAAACGCGCTGGCCTGAGCATTCTGCACACTTTTTTGAAGCAACAATTGCACGGCCTGGTCATTCCGGAACAACGCCGCCGCACACTCACTGGAACAGACCAGACGCGACGTTTCGGAAGGTTTGATGCATCCGGCACACAACGCCCGGCCGCAATAGGCGCAAATGCCAATCGCTTCGGCCTGGTGTTCGGCGCATTTCACGGATTGAAATTGCGCCATTGCCGGAAGCAATGCAATCCGAAGCTTGCGACCATTGCCAAAACGCGGCAACGTTTCGCCATGACTCTCGAGGACCATTTGGGCGACATCATCCGCAAGGCGCGCGACATGAGCAATGTTTCGGCGGCAGCCGCCGCGAGCACCGCCGGCCTCTCCGAGACCGAATTGGCGGCGCTGGAAGAAAGCGGGCGAATCAGCCAGCGACCCGACCTGGCCGCGCTCGCCAAACTGGTCGGATTGCATCCGGCCAAACTCGAAGGCATCGCCCGGGGCTGGTTGCCGTCGGCAAAGGATCTGCGCATCTGGCACGAATTGCGCGTGTTCACGACCGCCGGTGAGGGCATGACGGTGAATTGTTATCTGGTCTGGGACGAAGTCACGCGCGACGCGGCCTTGTTCGACACCGGCTTCGACGCCAGGCCGGTCCTGGATTGTGTCGCCGAACACCAGCTCCAGCTCCGGCATATTTTCATCACGCATTCACATTGGGACCACGTCGAGGCGCTGCCGAAAATCCGCGAAGCGTTTCCCAAAGCGCGATTGCATTCTGGGTCCAAGGCCGCGCCGGTGGACCAGCGAAACAAACCGAACGAAATCGTCCATCTCGGCGGCTTGCGCATTACGCATCGCGAGACACCCGGCCACGCCATGGATGGTGTGACGTACCTGATCGGCAACTGGCAGGAGGACGCCCCGCACGTGGCGATCGTCGGCGACACGATTTTTGCCGGTTCCATGGGCAACGGCAATGGCGCCTGGGATCTGGCCAGACAAAAAGTGCGCGAACAGATTTTGTCGTTGCCGCCGACAACCTTGATTTGTCCCGGCCACGGTCCATTGACGACGGTCGCCGAGGAAAAGGAACACAACCCGTTTTTCTGATTTATGGCCGACCCGACCTATCATGCCAGCATCGAAGGCGCGCAACATGGCGCGAAATCGCTCGCGCAATTTCTGGACTTTGCCCAAAAGTCCGGCGCGCGCGGTGCACAGCCGTCCAATTTCCTGCTCCAAAACGGAAGCGGCGGGTTCAAAACCGCGAAAGAAATCAAGGGCGCTTTTGCGAAGGCCAGGCTGTCGCTCGACGGCATTTCCGCCCATTGCCCGTTTTGGGTGCATACGACCGCGTGGACGGGCAGCCCGACCATCCGACCGTTTATTCCCGCGGTCGTCGCGAAAAAATCACCCGCGGAAATTGAGAAATGGGCGGAGGATTATCTGTTCCGCCTGCTCGATTTGTGCGCCGAGTTGGGCGTGAAAATTGTGCCGATGTTCTGGGGGGTCGCGTTCGGCTGGGAACCGGCGACCGGTTATCCGTGGGGATTTTGGAAAGGGACCGATTACGATTTGCTGGCCGAAGGCC
>DATEGR010000493.1:0-4625 GCA_035279985.1 Verrucomicrobiia bacterium | reverse complement strand
AAATTGTTGGTTTGATTTAATTGGAAAGAATTTTGACCACGACATTCAATTCCTTGCCAGTGGCAAAACTTCTCCATTTGCCGTCTTCGCCCAAAATCCCTAAATACCTATAACCTTGGCATTGAACCCAGTGTGTTTCTCCTGACCGCGGCCCCGACACATATGCGTCAACTTTTTCTTTCCGAGATGTAGCGTCGGAATTCATTGCTTCAAACCTAACCCCACAATATACACTACTAACCAATATTTGTCTTTCTTTTGGGGTACCCAAAATAGCCGATTATACTCCAAAGGACTCGTTGGACATCTCACTAGCAGTCGAGAACAAGGTTTTCAAAACGCTGCGCTTGAATTACAGAAATACAGACTAAGATGGCGTATCGTAACACCCTCGTAGGGACGGCGCTATATAGTTAGTGTCAAAAACTGGTGGGGTAGGATTACATTGTGCTTCTCAGCCACTTGCAACGAAAGAAATTTTCAAAATCTGATAAAAGCGACGGGCGTAGTGTCAGCTATACGTCGGAGTTCACGCCCGCCGACACGCAAAACGGGGTAGTTTTTCGTGCTTTGTGAGATTGGGTGCGCTTGCTGATATTAGCAACTCATTTCAGAGAGTACTATTAAGAAAATCACCAAACGTCATCGGTGCATTGGTTAATCCAGCCTTTTGCGCGGGTGTTTGGCCGAGACCCGCGTGATTACACGTCAAAATCTGCCGGAACCTCATAGAACTTCGTTGGCTCCATTAAATGGAGCTAACGGATATGCGAAGAATCCCGAGGTTTAACGGTTGACTGTAGACCGACCATCCATTCCATGGCGGCCTCCGGCCGTATTTAAGGCCGATTTAATAGTCATTTATCCTTATGCGCGAAAGGTCAGCATCGTAAACATCGAACGCTTTATGCAGTCCTGAATTGGTCGTGCCTTCGTCAGCAAAGACGAAGGTGACTGAAGAATCGCGGTTGGTGAAGATGTTCATGGTTTGATCGACAGTCATACTCCGAAAATTCATAAACTGAAGCTTTCCATGTTTTCCAGCCGTCGCCTGGGTGGCCCCGCCGGATCCGGTGGTCAAGAGTTCGATATAACGTTTGCCGCCACTAGGAAAGTAAACTGTGTTGCCGCTTGCTTGGAATCTACACTGGGTGACGTAGTAATATGTCGGCAGGGTTAAAGATTCATCGGTGGTGCAGATGCCAACGTCATTGGCAAAACCAACAAGTGCCGTGCTTGGCATATACCGGCCTTGCGACAGTCCGATCACGCTGTTGGTCAGGTATTGGACCCATTCGTTGGTGTGACCATCCGGGTCCACAGTGAAGAAGCTGATGTTGCCGAGTGCGTTGGTGGTGACGCCGGGCGGGACATTGACGCCGTTCGCCGCGAGTTGTTCCCGGTAAACCTCGGCGTTAGTCACCTGAAAACCAAAGTTCGCCAGTTGCCACTGATTCGAGACGAGGAATGGGACCCGGTACAGTTGGATAAATTGCTGGTCGTTGATTTTGATGAGCGCAAAATTGTTGGAAACCGTCATCGGAGCAAAGCCGAAGTAGTTCGTCCAGAGGCTGAGCATGTTGTCCCAATTCGAACTGCTCACGTTATAGGCCATGTGAGCGACGCCGACCAGCGGCGAAGGAGCGGGTGCAGGCGGATAATCAACCGAGTCGAGGATCGAGTAGATGCCGGTCCACACCGCGCTGTCGGGCAGGCCACCCTTATAGGCGATGGCCTTGAGCATGGTCACTCCGGAGGCATTACTGATGACACCCGAGTGATTGGTATTATTCGTCCGTCCACCGATACTAACTGCGCTTAAAGAAGTTAAGAGAAGGAATGTTTTAGGCATTTTAGCTGCTTGTTCTAACACCAAATGCTGAGTGCCATAGTGCGGTTATGACCTCTAAACGACAAAAGATGGTTGTTTTTGCGATTCTCGCTCTTACCTTCGGAGAATTCGTGCTGGATTTAAACACACCGTTGGGGGCTACCGTCTGGGTCTGGTATTTCATTCTCCTGCTGTCGACGGTTTTTACCGGTGGCCAGTATTTACCGTATCTTCTCGCCGGTATTTTCTCGGTGATGATGCTGGTGAGACTTCATTTCGCGCCGGCGGGGACTGACCTCCATCTGTCGCTCACCCGCCGTGAGATCGGTATCAGCGCCTTATGGTTGATGGCGGTACTAATCTCCCAACGCAATCGGATGGAAGCCAATCTCCGCCGCACCGAACGCACCTTGAGGACCATCAGCGCATGCGACCAAACGCTGGTGTGGGCAAATACCGAATCCGCCCTGTTGCAGGAGATTTGCCAGGCAATCGTGAAAGAAGGCGGTTACCGGCTGGTGTGGGTCTGTTTTGCGGAGTCTGATGAGCAAAAGAGTGTGCGCATTGCCACCCAAGCGGGTCATGATGAAGGTTACCTTAATGAATTGCATCTCACGTGGGCCGACAGCGAGAGGGGGCGCGGCCCTACCGGCACGGCCATTCGTTCTGGCCAACCGGTGCTTTGCGGTAGCATCGCGACGGATCCGAATTTTGCACCCTGGTGCGACAAGGCGCTCAAACATGGGTACGCGTCATCTCTGGCGTTGCCGTTGCTCGATGGAAACCGGGCGTTTGGCGCACTGTCCATCTACGCCGCAAAGCCGGATGCCTTCAAAGCCGAGGAGGTGGAACTGCTGACGAAACTGGCCGACGACTTGGCATATGGGATTCTGGCTTTGCGAAAGAATCTTGAACAGCAGAAGGCGGAAAAGGTCGCGCGTGCGAGCGAGGAAAATCTCAATCGCGCTCAGGCGGTGGCGCACATCGGCAGTTGGCACATGGACATTCGCAACAACGTGCTGAGTTGGTCGGCGGAGGCGTACCGCATGTTTGGAATCCAGCCGGGACAGCCGCTCACGCTGGAATCGTTTTTGGCCCGCATCCATCCGGCGGACCGGGAGGGTGTGCTTCAGGCCTGGAATGCGGCCCTGCGGGGCGCTCGGTACGATGTTGAGCATCGTATTGTTGTTGGAAACGAAACCAGATGGGTGCGCGAACGCGCCGAAATATCATTTGACGCGCAAGGTACCGCCCTGGAGGGCATCGGAACCACGCAGGACATCACCGAGCGCAAATTGGCTGAGCGGCAACTGATCGAGACGCTCAAGTTCAGTCGAAAAATCATCTCGGATGCCTCGATGGGAATCATTGTTTACCAGGCTTCCGGCCAGTGCGTGTTGGCCAACCAGTTCGCCGCCCGAACCATCGATACCACGGTGCCCCAACTCCTGAAGCAGAATTTCCGACAGCTCGAATCCTGGCGCGCTTCGGGCATGCTCAGGGTCGTAGAAGAAGTCCTGGCCACGGGGAAACCGCAGCAGACCGAGTTCCACTTCACCAGTACGTTTGGCAAGGAATTGTGGCTGATGTGCCACTTTACTCCCTTCGTCCAAGGTGACGAAGCCCACCTGCTGCTGCTGTTTAACGACATTATCGGACGCAAGCAGGCGGAGGAAGGTATTCGGGAAAAGGCCGCGTTGTTGGACAAGGCGCAGGACGCCATTTTTGTTCTGGATCCGGACAACCGCATTATGTACTGGAACAAGAGCGCCGAACGGATATACGGCTGGACGGCCGCCGAAGCCGTTGGCAAATCGGCGGTGGAATTGCTCTTTAAGGGAGAGATGACACCGCAACTTGCGAATACCATCAAGACCGTGAATGAACGCGGCGAGTGGGTTGGCGAGTTGCAGGAATATACCAAGAACGGCGAAATGGTCACGGTTCAAGGACGATGCAATCTCATGCGCGATGAACAAGGCCGCCCGAAATCCCGGCTCGTCATCAACACCGATATCACTGAAAGAAAAAAACTTGAATTCCAGTTCCTGCGTTCCCAACGCATGGAAGGCATTGGCGCGCTGGCCGGCGGCATCGCCCACGACCTGAACAATGTCCTGACCCCCCTTCTTTTCTCTGTTCAGGTGTTGAAGGAAAAAGTCACGGATGAAGACGGGCGGAAACTGTTACAGGCCCTGGAAGCCAACGTCCGGCGCGGCGCGCAGCTCGTTAAACAAGTGCTGTCGTTCGGGCGCGGGGTCACCGGCGAACGGATTGCGGTCAATCCCAAGTACGTTGTCCGTGACATTAAACAGATCGTTCACGAAACCTTCCCAAAATCGGTGGAGTTTGAAGTCCATGCGGTTGCCGACCTGTGGACCATTACAGGCGACCCGACGCAACTGCACCAGGTCCTGCTGAACCTCTGTGTCAACGCCCGTGACGCCATGCCCAAAGGTGGCAAACTATTCATCCAGATGGACAATATGATGTTCGACGAAACCTACGCCGGCATGAATCCAGACGCCAAAGTCGGCCCGTATGTCTGCATCGCGGTGACGGACACCGGCACGGGAATTCCCAAGGAGATCCAGGACAAGATTTTCGATCCATTCTTTACGACCAAGGAACCCGGCAAGGGCACGGGACTGGGTTTGTCCACGACCCTGACCATTGTCAAAAACCACGGCGGATTCATCCACTGCCATAGCACGCCGAACAAAGGCAGCCGGTTCGAAATCTATTTTCCGGCCGACATCAGCCGGGTGGTCGAGGACAACGCAATCACGGAGGA
>DATEGR010000492.1:0-3579 GCA_035279985.1 Verrucomicrobiia bacterium | reverse complement strand
TTGTCTGCTGTATCGCCGACTGGCAGTCGGCAGATCCTCCGCTCGCAGGTTGCCAACCTGCGATACGGCAGACTGACAGTCTGCGCTACGTCTGCAGCGTCTGGGATGCCGCCTTCCAGTTTGGCCAGGCGCTGCTCCATTTCCAGTCTTCCGGCGTTTTACACAGACCCGCTTTCACCGGGTTCATCCGGATGTAACGGCGAATGCGCGCCTTCTCCTCGTTGTTGCGAATCCAGTGGTCGTAAGATTCGCGTTGCCAGAAAGTTTCGCCAGTTTTTCTGAGAATAAGATTTGCCTGCCGCGCCATGTGCCGTTTCCGGCCCTTGAGAATTTCGCTCAAAGTAATATTGGGCATCGGCCAAAGGATGACGTGAACGTGATTGGGCATCACCACCCAGTCGTCCAGCAAATATTGTTCACGGTGAAAATGCTGGAGCGACTCAGCGATCATGTCCGCAATTTCTGGACGACGGAGATGACACGCTCCAGCCCCTTGGTCGAGAAAACGCTCGATTTTCCGGTGCAAGTCCCGGTGAACTCCTTCGACTGCCTCGGTCGTAGCTTTCGCGGACAAATGGCGCAATGCTTCCGCATGTTCGCGCTCAAAGCGCATCAGGATTTCCTTCGGCAGCGAGTCGGTAAGACGAAAGGTGATAAAGTAGGAAGCGCCTTCGCGTTTGACGTGTGGCAGGTAGCCACGAGTGTGAACGCCGCTTCTAAGTGGGCTGGGTGGTTCAGCAGGAACACCGGTGATGCGCAAAGCAAATTTCACGCGCTCCAATGCGGGATTGGGTTCGTCCGGCTTCACGCTTGATGGAGTAGCAAACAGACAATCGTCTGGCAATTCTGAGTTCGCACAGCCAGCCGACTGCCAGTCGGCGACACGGCAGGTTGCCAACCTGCGCTACGGCAAACGTCGGTGCGAAACCGAAAAGCAGAGTCAAGGCGTGCGTGATGCTCCGCACCGCTTTAGTTGGCGGGAATGATTTCAGCCGTTTGCAACGTCACCGGACCGAGCAGACCTGATTCCAGTAGTGGCGAATCTTTCGCGTAGTGATGCCAGGTCGTGAAGGTCAGCCGGCCGGTGGGGCTGGGCTTTCCGTCGAGCAGCCAGTGCGGCCACGCCTTGAGTTGCTGTCCGTCCCACTCGCAATCCGGCGGCAACTGCTCGTCACCAATCAGCCGGTTCGGCCAGAGGTTGGTGACTTTCACAACCAGCTTGTTCACACCCGGTTTCGCGGCCGGGGTGACATTGACGCGGAACGGCGGTTTCCACAACACGCCGAAGTCCTGTCCGTTCAGGGAAACTTCGGCGAAATTTTTCACCGCGCCAAGCTCAAGCCAGAGTTCGCGTCCGGGAGTCAACCGGCTGGCGGGAACCTCGATTTCCTTTTCGTAAGTCGCCGTGCCCGAAAAGTATCGCACTCCGCGGTTTGTGTGGTCGGTCCAGGAAATCAATTGTTCCAGGGTGACGGACGGTGGTGCGCCCCAACCGGGTGGAAAATTTAATTTCCAGGCACCTTCCACCTTCTGTGGTGCGGGCACCGCTGCCGCGTTGGCGCGCAAAATCTTTCCGTCGGCCCTGCGTAATTCGACCCGGCCATTGTTCCAGGCAGTCACCACCGGCGAAGCGTCGGCGGCAAGGCTTATCTCCCATTCCGGGGCCTGACCGATGGATAAGATTGCCGGCAACATAAGCGTTTCGCCTTCGGAGACGGTTTCACGGCCCGGCTGGCCGTCCAGCGTGTAGCTCACGCGCAATTCCTTTTCGTGCAAATACGCCGGGTCGCGGCCAAAGGTATCATTGCTCGCGATGACGACCAGCCGGCCGTCCTGTGCCAGTTGGGAAAGTTTCGCCGTAACATCCATTCCACCCGCGCCGTCAATGGCGGTGTAAGTTGCGCTCACAATCGTCAGCTTCGGCAGGCGGGCTGGTTTAGCGGTAAAACTGCCATTGGCGGCGACGATGTGGTCCTCGCCGTCTGCTGCGCGACGGAAAATGACGAACACAGAGCCGGCGGGATCAAAATCCAGCTGTACGGTGGTGCGCCCGTCTGGCTCGTTCCAAACCGGCGCGGGCTCAATGACGCCGGTGTCCGGATGCCACAATTCGGGAAATTTTCCGCGAACGCGAAACGTGCATTCGGCGGAATCAAATTGCCGGCGTTGATTAGAAACAAAATAAATATCCGCATCGCCCGCGAGGCGATGCGCATAAGCCAGATGCGTGGCGGCGGACGCGCCATGGAATTCAAAATCCGGTTTCAGATTTTGTTCGGCAAAAATGTCGGCTAAAGATTTGCCCCAAACGATGCGGCCTTTGCCGCTGGAATGTTCCAGAACGGTTTTGCCGTCGCAGTTGCTCCAGAGTTCATCCGCCATTCTCTCCACTTGCGCGTCGCATTCCGGATAACCCTCGAGGCTCGGCGAATGTTGCGGTCGCGGACCGACGACGGTGGCGCCGGCGCGGACCAGATTGCCGAGGCACTGTAACATGGGCGGCGTCAGGTTTCGGTCGTCGGGCGGCAGAATCAGCACGGCGTAATTCGCGCCGCTGGCCAGCGTGATGCGGCCATCCTTCACGGTTACGCCGTGCCGCAACACGTCGGCATCAACGGCGTCGTAATCGTAGCCGGCGGGCAGCGGAGGGTTGCCGGCCCGCATTTCCACCGGCGCGCTCTGGCCGTCGAAATACGCGGCATCCTCCACGGCGCGCCCCTGTTGCAGCAAAAATTCGCAGCGTGTGATGTAATCGATCCAGGGTTTTCCCTGCGACCACCACGTTTCCGTGCGCTCGAAGTGAATCCCCCAGGGGCCCATTGTCATGCCCGGCCAGCGATTCGTCCACGGTTGCAGGGCATAGCGGTGAAAGATGTAACGGTTCAAGCCCTGGCAGAACATCAAATCACCGAGGGTTTTGAGTGAATACGGATCGTTCTGCCACCGCCCGTGTTCGGGGCTCGCCGTGAACGACTCGGCGCCGACGATAGTTTTGCCATAAATATGCGCGATGGAGGCGGCGAGTTTGACGGACGGATCGCCCTGGCTGCCGGTCCAAAATTCGCCCATCACGACGTTGGCGGGCGCACCGCAGGGCAATGATTCAAACGGGCCGGTGTAAGGCTCGACCGCGCTCTGCAAACCGTGCCGGCGGCAGAGTTCGGCGAACCGGCCATAATAATTTTCCGCGAACAAATCGGCGGTCGTCCGGCGCATGTCCCGGAGAAAACGTTCGGTAACCGCCGGACTGTCCACGACGCGGCGGGTAAAGGCCGGCAGGAATTTGAGCGGATCATAACCGCGCCGCTTTTCAAATTCCGCGCGAAAATTTCTTGTCCAGTCCTGACCTCCGACTTCGTAACTGTCAATGAGCGAACAGTTCAGGGCCCTGCCGGCGAGCGGACCGATGTCGTCCAGAACCTTCTGCATGAAACCATCCCAGTGCGCTTCGAGCGCGGCCGGATCGAGTTTGTCGCACTCCAATCCCGTGCCCGCTTCGGGAGCGGGATGGTTGTTCACGCCCGTCGGCGTGTAGCCGAGGCGCAGGATGATCCATTGGCCCCGCGGGACTTTCCATCG
>DATEGR010000491.1:0-2453 GCA_035279985.1 Verrucomicrobiia bacterium | reverse complement strand
GGCCACAACATTGGGCACCTGTCACCGGCCGAACTGCGTGACTTGATCAACCAAAGCACTCCCGGCGAACTGCGCGTAAGCATCCTGGTGGAACATTATCGCTCCCTTTGGCACGAGTCACCCGACACGTATCAATCGTTCGAGGTTGAAGCCCGGAAAGGTGGCAAGCTGGCCAGGTATTCCGCCAGTGTGGATGAAGCGACCCTGGCATTGCTGGCGCAAAAAGGAATTGCGTGCCCGACGTATGTTGCGGGCCGCGACTTCGAGATTCTCGGTACGCCGGGCCGGCTGCTGCCCCTCCTGGCCGCATTTGTTCTGGCCACCGGCGCCATCTTCCTTTTCAAACGCCGCCGTGCCGCAGGTTCAATGATGAACTAACCGGGGACCGGCGCGACTCTTAACAAGGCCATCCGCTGAATCAGCCATGAATTAGCCAACCAGCTGTGCCACAACACGGAATTTTGAACCCTTTCCTGCTGACTCTTGATTTTGTCAGTGTTCGCGGCAAGTTGCCCGATTCGTGATGAAAAGAATTCGACTGACAGGAGTTGTGGTCGTGATGGGTCATTCGCTGACTGTCGTCTGGCATCTCATCGTGTTGGCGCAGCTTCGCGGCTCGCTCTCCACCGGGCAGGTGGTGCTGTTCAGCGTCCTGATCAACCTGCTGCCCCTGACGGCTCTGGTTATGCCCTGGCAGCGATTTGCCCGGCTGGCTGGCGGGTTCCTGCTCGTTCCGTTCGGGTTGGGATTGACAGTGGGCGGCTACGCACACTTTTTGAGCAACAGTCCGGACAACGTATTCCGGATGGCCGCCGGCGAATGGACAACGCCGTATCGGGTCAGCACGACGCTCCTGGCACTCCTTCAACTTTGGGGCTGCTGGATCGGCTGGCGAGTCTTAAAATTCAAAGTCCCGGAGCGGGCGAATAAACCGTGACACTCCTCAGCGATTCAGCGAGGGCAGGGGATAGGTTGAAATGGCCCGCATGTATTGCGCCCGCTCGAACGTGGCCGGGTCGGCGCAGTTCTTCTGACTGAGACTGCCTTTGAGCTGGGTCACGGACTCGTATTCGTGCTCTTCCATCCACGCGATCAGTTCCCGTTCAATCACGCCGATCTGCTGGATGCCGTGCCGGATGAGCACGGAACAAAGCATCGTCGCATCCGCGCCGGCCATGAGCATCTTCAACACGTCGGTGGCGCGATGCAGGCCGCTGGTCGCCGCCAGACTGGCATTGAGCCGGAGGTAAAGAATGGCAACCCAGCGCAAGGGCAGGCGCATGGCCATCGGCGTGCTGAGCAGGATGTTCGGTTTTACTTCCAGCGTTTCCAGATCGATGTCCGGCTGGTAAAAGCGGTTGAACAGCACCAGGCCGTCCGCGCCCGCCTCATCGAGCCGTTTGGCCATGTAGGCAAAATTGCTGAAGAACGGGCTGAGCTTGACGGCGACGGGAATCTTTACCTCGGATTTCACGGCCTTGAGGATGTCCAGATAGGTTTGCTCCACCCGGGCGGCCGACAGGGTGCAATCCGTCGGGATGTAATAGATGTTCAATTCCAGCGCGTCGGCGCCGGTCTGCTCAATCTGTCGGGCATATTTGGTCCAGCCGCCCGTCGAGGAACAGTTCAGACTCGCAATGATCGGGATGCGCGTCGCTTTTTTGGCCCTGGCGACATGATGGAGGTATTCCTCGGGACCGAGGCAAAATTCCTCCGGCTCGGGAAAATAAGTGAGCGCTTCCGCGAAACTCTCGGTCCCCTGTTCAAGATGGTGCGCCAGTTCGGCGCGGTCCTGGCGCAGTTGCTCTTCGAACAGGGAATGCAGCACCACCGCCGAGGCGCCCGCGTCTTCCATCCGTTTGATGTTGTCAATTTCCTCCGACAGCGGCGAGGCCGCCGCGACGAGCGGCGTCCGCAGTTTCAGGCCGAGATAGGTGGTGGTCAGGTTCATAGCTTTTATTTATGATTTACGATTTATGATTGATGATTTGCCGGTGCGCGCATCGATCTTGAAATCGTAAATCATCAAATCATAAATCATAGATAACATCACGGTTGTTGGTCCGCCGTGGCAGCGGGTTTCGGCGTCGCCGCCTGCCCGTTGCCGTTGGTCTTCAGATCGCGCCCGCTCAGGAATTGGTAAAATTGAAAGCGGCGGTCGGCGTCGGCCTGCGCGCGGGCAAACAGGAGTTTGGCATCCTCCGGCTTGCTCTTGGTGAGCATCTTGAAACGGTTTTCCGAAAGCAGAAACTCCTGGACTTTCGCCTTCGCCGCCGGGGAATCGAGTTGCAACGGATTTTCACCGCGCTCGGTGCGGCGCGGGTCGAACCGGTAAAGCAGCCATTGGCCGGAATCCACCGCGAGCTTTTGCTGGCGTGCGCCCACGCCCATGTCAATCGCGACGCCGTGCGCGATGCAATGACTATACGCGATGATGAGCGACGGGCCGGGAT
>DATEGR010000490.1:0-6351 GCA_035279985.1 Verrucomicrobiia bacterium | reverse complement strand
TCTCAACTGCTGCTTTTGGAACGAAAAGCGGGTGTGGGAAGTGAAAGCAGAAAAATGAATGGTCAATCAATTAAATTAAATAGTTCAGTTATTGCGACCGTGTGTCTGCTGATGCTTCCGTTGTGCGCGTTCGCGCAGTTGCCAACGCCGGCCTATGGGTGGAATCTCGGAAACACGATGGAGCCGCCCTGTGGCGTAGGCTGCTGGGGTCCGCCGCCAACCCAGGCGCTGATCAACGCGGTCACCAACGCCGGGTTCAACACCATCCGCATCCCCTGCGCGTGGGACAGTCACGCCAACCAGTCCACGTACCAAATTGATCCCACCTATATGGCGCAGGTCAAACAGGTGGTTGACTGGTGCCTCGCCGACAACCTGTACGTCATTATCAACGACCACTGGGATGATGGCTGGCTGGAAAATAATATTGGGACATCTGTGGACCCGACGATTAACGCGAAGATGAACTCGTACTGGTCACAGATCGCGACCACCTTTGCTGGTTACAACAACCACTTGCTGTTTGCGGGTGCGAATGAACCAAACGCCAGTACTGCCGCACAGGTGTCCACGTTGACGGCTTACTACAACACTTTCATCAGCGCGGTTCGCAACACGGGCGGCAACAACACCTCTCGCTGGCTGGTGGTCCAGGGGCCAAGCACCGATATCGACACAACCTATAACTTGATGAATACCTTGCCCACGGACCCGACGCCTGGTCGCCTGATGGTCGAAGTACACTATTATACCCCGTGGAACTTTTGCGGGCTGACCAGCGATCAGTCCTGGGGGAATATGTTCTACTTTTGGGGCCAGGCTTATCATTCCACCTCTGATCCCTCTCGCAACGCCACCTGGGGCGAAGAAGCTTATTTGGACGCGGAATTCCAGAAGATGACCGACAAGTTCGTAAGCCAGGGAATCCCTGTGATGATTGGCGAGTTCGGGGCTATGAAGCGCACGAGTCTTTCTGAACCGGAACTTGACTTGCATCTCGCTTCGAGGACCTATTTCCATAAGTACGTCGCCGATTCCGCCCGCCGCCACGGGATCAGTCCCTTCTACTGGGACACCCCCGGGGGAGGGCAATTGTTCGACTGGAACACAGGTGCGGTCAGTGACCCGGACAACCTGGCTGCATTGACGGGAGGCCCGGCGCTGCCGCCCCCGGGCAGCGGTCCGCCGCCCGTGCCGCTTCCCTGGATGACACAGGACATAGGCACGGTGGGACTCTCGGGCACCGCGGGTTTCACCAACAATGTGTTTACGCTGGTCGGGGCCGGAGGGGACATTCAAGGCACGGCCGATGCGTTCCGCTATGTCTATGTGACCGCGACGGGAGATTGCACCATCATTGCCCGCGTGGTCTCCGTGCAGAACATTAACTCGTGGTCCAAAGCCGGTGTCATGATCCGCGCGAGCCTGGATCCCGGCGCGGCCAACGCCTTTGCTGCCGTGACTCCGGGCAATGGCGTGACCTGGCAATACCGTTCGAGCACCAACGGCAGCACCAGTTGGAACAACACAACCGGCCTGAGCGCACCCTGCTGGGTCATGCTGGTGCGGAGCGGAAGTGCCTTCACTGGATATCGTTCCCCCGATGGCACGAACTGGACGCAGCAAGGAACCACGAACATTACCATGTCGTCCAACGTGTACGTTGGTTTGGCCCTGACCAGTCACAACAGTTCGAGCCTCGGCACCGCCACATTTGACAACGTAACGGTCCCCGGCTGGCCGGCTTCAACTCCGCCGGTGCTGGCGGCTATTTCCAATTACACCGTGAACGTCGGCCAGACGGTGGCCTTCACCGCCAGTGCCACGGACACCAACCAGCCGCCGCCGACACTGACTTTCAACCTGTTGACGGCGCCGACCGATGCGACTTTGAATGCGACCACAGGTGCCTTTTCGTGGCGGCCGTTGGTCACACAGGCCAATTCGACGAACAAATTCACGCTGAAAGTCTCGGACAACGGCGCGCCCAGCCTGAGCGCGACACAGAGTTTCATGGTGGCGGTGAATCCCCTGACAGCGCCATTGCTGACGCCGACGAACTGGAATAACGGGCAACTGACGCTTCAAGTCAGCGGCGAATCCGGCCCGGATTACGCGGTGTTGGGCTCAACCAATCTGATTGACTGGGTCACATTATTTACAACCAATTCGCCGCCGATGCCGTTTAATTGGGTTGTCACAACTAATACCGCTGCGTTACCGATGCAATTTTATCGCATAAAAGTCGGCCCACCGTTGCCGTGATGGCTTGGCTCCAACGGCGTGGACGAGATGAACGAACAGTTATGAAACCGAACAGTTTGATAAATGAAAGGCCAGACAAAGCCGCCTTTACCTTGATCGAGCTGCTGGTCGTCATCGCCATTATCGCCGTTCTGGCCGCGATGCTCCTGCCGGCGTTGGGTGCGGCCAAATTGAGGTCATGGACCGTCAGTTGCGCGTCCAACCTCCACCAGATTGACTTGGCCGGACTTATGTACATGAACGACAATAATTCATGCATCACCTACGCCGAAGGAGACAACATCGCCGGTACTCAGTATCAATATAATTGGATGACAACGCTGATCGACAATATCGGACATAATGCATCGGTTCGGCTATGTCCGGCGGCCAAGCAACCTCTCTCGAATGCCAATCCCCCACCACTCTGGGGAGGGGACGTTTCTCATTGCTGGGTGACTAAGCAGCCGGTCGTTGTGACCAACGAAGGCAGCTATGCCCTCAACGGCTGGCTTTATGATCCTGGCAGTTTAATGGCAGCGCTCGGAAACAACCGTTATCCCGGTTACTCGACCGGCAGCGGACCGCGGGGAGCACAGGCGTTGTACGGAAGTCCTTTTGGGAAGCCTGGCAGGGTCCAGCATCCGTCTTATACTCCTTTTTTTGCCGACGGCTGGTGGCCGGATACGTGGCCTTGTGCCGGGCAAACTGTGAGCGGCGGAAACCTCGGAGGCCAGTCCTTCGAGATCGACGTGCTCCTCCTGGCGCGCCATGGTGGAAGTCCGCCCTATTCCCCGCCAATGAAATCGCCGTTGAACAACATCCCCAACGGAATCAATGTCGCCTTCGTGGACGGCCATGTAAAATGGCAGAAGCTTGGCGACCTCCTCAACGTGGACATCTGGAATGTTGGATGGTTTCCGCCAAATCCAGCCCAGTAATTCGGCCCCAATACAAAAACAACAAAGACCTCTCCGCTCCATGATGCCAAAACAGCCAAGGGAAGAATGCCGAAGGCGCGCCTTTACGCTGATTGAGCTTTTGGTGGTCATCGCCATCATTGCCATTCTGGCCGCGATGCTCCTGCCGGCGTTGAGCGCGGCCAAATTGCGGGCGTGGACGATCAACTGCGCTTCAAATCTTCACCAGCTTGATTTGGCCGGAGCCATCTACATGGACGACCACCAGTCCATGATTACGTTCAGTCCTTATAACTCGTGGACGAATGTCTGGATAGGCACGCTGGTCAATCAGCTTTCCCACAACGACAAGGTCCGGATTTGTCCCGCGGCCAGCCAGCCCCTTCCCGGCAACGTGTACATCAAGGGCGGGGACGTGTCTCATTGCTGGGTGGAGATTGGTCCCGATATATTGAGCCACGAATGCAGCTATGCCATCAACGCCTGGATATATGATCCAGCCAGTTTTAATGCCGCTGGTTATCATTTTCCGTCTGGCGATCCGGCCAGCAGTTCCAGTCCACGCGGATACGTAAACACCGGTGGCGCGCCATTTGGCAAGTCATCAGCCATTCGATATCCCTCCCGGACCCCGTTCTTTGGCGATGCCTGGTATGGTGACGGATGCCCGTGGCAAACCGAAACCACGGCAAATCTGGTTGCCCCCAATTGGGGCGGAAATCCGGATAAAATCGCGATGAGCGTGTTTTTATTGCAGCGCCACGGTGGTCGGCCGCCATTCGGCCAAACCCAGGGATTCCCCGGCGTGCCCAAGTTGACGCCGCCACTGAACAATCTGCCGAATGGAATCAACATGGCGTTTGCAGACGGCCATGTGCAATTCCAAAGGCTGGGTGATTTGTTCAATTCGGATGTTTGGAACCTGGGCTGGGTGCCGGTGGGAGGCCAATGATGAACGAAGCTTCGCGACCACGAACACGACTTTGCACGGGTGATGTCCCGTTTCCAGAGGGACGCCTCGCGCTGCGAGACGTGTCCGGTCGCGGCGCGACCGGATCCTGCGATTTGAACCCGCACACATAAATTGCGATTAGCCACAATTTGAATTATGGTAGAAGAACTTAAAAGCATTGATGAAGTGAGCATCACGGTTTCCATCGTTGAAGATGACGCCCCGGCGAGGGGCATGCTTGCCAACTGGATTCACCGGGCGTCGGGTTTCCGGTGCGCGGGCCGATACGGCAGCGCGGAGGCCGCTTTGGCCGCCTTGCCCGCCGAAAAGCCGGCGGTGGTTTTGATGGACATCAACTTGCCGGGCATTAGTGGCATCGAATGTGTGCGCCAGCTCAAACCAATGCTGCCGAACACACAGTTTGTAATGCTCACCGTCTATGAAGACGCCGATCATATTTTCAATGCGCTGGCCGTTGGTGCCAGCGGTTATTTATTGAAGCGGTTGTCCCGCGGGGAATTATTGGAAGCCCTCCAGGACGTTCATGCCGGCGGTTCGCCCATGAGCAGCAATATTGCGCGCAAAGTCGTTCAATCGTTTCTAAGACCGGCCCTGCACTCTTCTGAAGCGGTGGAACTTTCTCCCCGCGAACGGGAGGTTTTGGAATTGCTGGCCCGGGGTTATCTCTACAAGGAAATAGCTGAATCGCTCCGAATCAGCATTCCGACCGTGAATACCTACATCCGGCGCATTTACGAAAAATTGCACGTCCGTTCCCGTTCCCAGGCCGTAGCCAAGTTTACCCATGTACACGGCGCTACCGATGGCGGCGCGGCGTGGGGTACCCCCGAAAAACGGGCGTAATTGGGCGTCTGTCGTTACTTTTCATGACATGACTGAAGTGCAGGCATAGTGTAGCCTGAGTCACTGAAATCAATCAGCCTAAACCAACAAATACGTATGAAAAAACTTGTATTTTTATCAATCGGAATCCTTGCGTTCGCGCTGCAACCTGCTGCAAATGCCCAAACCTCCTTGTTCACCACCTACGAAGATTGGCAGGGTTGGCAGTCGCAAGGTGCGCAGTGGGGAAATCCGGCGCCGGTCGCTGACAACGCTTGGAGCTCGGACGCCAGCACTATTAATGGTCTTGGCAATCCGACTGCCCCCGGCGGTGCGGGTACGTCGGGATCCCTCATAATTGGTCCTGGCAATGGTACTGGTGGTGGCAATAATCTTTGGACGTGTGTGGCTTATAGTCCAGGTTTGGGTACGCAACTCGGTGACTATGGCGATAACATGTTGGATACTGGAACCTTGTTGATTGACTACTCACTGCCCGACAACGAAGGTGGCTCCTATTTCCAGATTGGTGTTCTTATGCAATACCAAGGGAATGGTTATTTTGGCACGGCTTTTTCAAGTTCTACCACAGACTTGGGTTTCGCTGATCCCAATGGTGAAGAGGTTTATCAAGCCCAAATCCCTTACACGATTTCCGGCACCTATTACGGCATGGGTTTTGGCCTCATGATAAACACGGATTACGGCTCGGTTCTGCCGTCCCATGTTGATAATATCCTGGTTGAAAACGTTACATCAGCAGTAGTCCCCGAGCCCGGCACCATCGCGCTGATGAGTCTGGGTTTGGCAGGATTAACAATAATTCGTCGTCGGCAAAGTTAACTCATTTTGATTGTTTGATCGGGGCACGGGCAAGGTGGAAGGAACAACCTTGCCCGTTTTTACTTTTATGACGGAAAGTCAGCTCCAAGTGAGAAAAGGGCCTGGGAACAGGCTGATAGTGGCCGGGTCGGTTTTGGTTAAAGCTGGTATCCGACGGCAACGATCAGTCTGCGAAACCCAGGCGTGAGACGGGAGAAAAGGACCCGGCCTCTGCCAACCGTCATCATTTTTGATGACATGTAATTTTATGAGATACTGATAGAGTAATTCACCATTCAACCTTAACCCAAAACATGAAACGAATCATCGCAATCGCCTTATTGACCGTTGCAACGGCAGTCCCCTCCCGCGCCACGCTATTGGTGAGGGAGCTTTGGGACAATGTCACCAATGGCACTCCAATAGATTCACTGAATTATCCATTGCAAGGCCAGGGCAATGGAACAACCACGGCCGGACTCCTTGGAGTATGGACCGTGAATGCATCCGATTCGGCTCTGACCAACGAAAACGTGCTGGAGGTCGCCAGCGGCACGGGCGGCCAGGATG
>DATEGR010000489.1:0-22779 GCA_035279985.1 Verrucomicrobiia bacterium | reverse complement strand
ATGGCGTCGATCGCCGGCGTGGTTGCCGTCCGCGAACGCCTGGCTTATACGACGACGAAATTCGCCGTCGTGGGCTTGACCAAGGCCCTGGCGCTGGACCACTCGCATACCGGCGTGCGCTTTAATTGCATCTGCCCGGGCCGGGTCGAGACCTCATTTGTGCTGGCGCGTCTCAAAGAATATCCCGACCCGCAAGCAGCTTATCGCGACATGGCGTCAACGCAACTGAACGGCCGCATGGCCAGGCCGGAAGAGATCGCCGCCGCTGCGCTGTATCTTGCGGCGGATGAAAGCGCGATGGTGACCGGCAGCACGCTGATGATTGACGGCGGCTGGAGCACGGGAAAATAAATTCAAGTTTATGAAAATCATTCGTTGTCAGGATCGTCAGAAAAACATTGCTCATGCCGTGCAACCATCGGAGGGTCCGGCGTTGAAATTGGCCGGTGACATTTTTAATTCGCCGAAAATCACAACCGAGAAAGTCGAAGCAGCCAGGCTGCTCGCGCCGATTCAACCGACTTCCATCATTTGTATCGGCCTGAACTATCGCAAACACGCCGGGGAAACCGGCGCGAAGTTTCCTGAATATCCGGTGGTTTTTTTCAAGGGCGTCAACACGGTGCAACATCCCGGCGAACCCATCCTGTTGCCGACACACCTGAAGAGCAACGAGGTGGATTATGAGTGCGAACTGGCAGTCGTCATCGGCCGCGCCTGCAAAAATGTCAGCCGCGACCGGGCCCTGGACTTTGTGCTCGGTTATACTTGTTGCAACGATGTGAGTGCCCGGGACTGGCAGATCAAGCGTGGTGGTGGCCAGTGGTCGCGCGGCAAGACGTTCGACACCTTCAGCCCGCTCGGCCCTTGTCTGGTCACACGCGATGAAATTCCCAATCCCAACGCGCTAAAAATCCGGACCGTTTTGAACGGTCAGGTGATGCAGGACTGGAACACAAACGACATGATTTTTGACGTGCCGACGTTGATTGAATTTTTAAGCGGCAGCACGACCTTGCTGCCCGGCACAATCATTTTGACTGGAACGCCGCACGGCGTTGGCATGGCACAAAATCCGCCGCGCTGGTTGAAGCCTGGCGACAGCGTGACGATTGAAATTGAAAAAATCGGCGCGCTGACCAATCCAGTGGCTGAAGAGCCTTAATCAAAACAACAAATGAAGTCGAATCCATCATCCGTTTTCGGACTGGCAATGATCCTGGCTCTTCCAACCTTTCCAATTTTGGCGCAAACGCCGGTCGGCGTGCTGTCGCTTGATGAGTTGGCCGGCGATTGGCTGCCGATGCAGGACGTAGCCAATCCGCCGGACGTGAATAATTTTCATGACATGCTGATAATCAACCGGGACCTGACTTCGTTTTTCTGCAATCCTGGAGATTGGTTATGGGGAGGTGGAGATGGGGTGTGGCACGCCGGCTACCCACTGGTCACGCTGACAATTGCGGGCAAGGAATATCCGGCGATGGAATGTCGCTGGTATCCATATCGCGCGTTGCGCCGCAATACTAATTGCGCAGGTTTTATAGTGCAAACGGACACGCGAATGATCAACGAGCAGCGAGCCGTCCTCGTCCGCATTGAAATCGCCAATCCAGGCACGACCGAAAGAAGTACCGAGTTGACGCTTTCGGTTCCAGGAGATTTGCAGACCGATGGCATATCGGTGCTCAATACCAACCAGCGGCCGGGCTTCGTAACGGTCATCTGTCCCACGACCAAACCCGACGCCGTAACTAATGACAATGGCATTATTCATTGGCGCTGGAACATGTCGCTGTCGGCGGAAGGCACGAATGAAGTTGGATTCGTCGCGGGCGACGGACGCACGGAAGCTGCGCTAAAAGTCCGCGTGGATGTGATGCGCTGGAGGGAGAATTTTCTCGGTGAATTTAAAGGTTTCAAGCGAATTTGGGAACAGCGCTGGGCTGACGCCTTCACGCCGGGCAATCACCATTTCTCCGGCAGTTTGCCGGTGCTGGTCACGGACAACGCAGCGCTGAAGCGTAATTATTACACGGGCATCCTCACCATGCTCGAATTGGAGCGCACACAGTTTCCGGTGTCCCCACGCTCTTTCATCACCAGCGGTGAGCGCGCGCCGGGCACGCAGTATTATTGGGATGCCTCGATGCCGAGCACCGTCTGGGCGCTGCTCGAACCCGCCGGCATGAAGGCCACGCTGCGCCGCTGGCTGGCGCAAAACCCGCGCAGCGGATCTTTCATTTATCTTACGCGCACCAATGGCTTCGACGCGAAGTTTCACGATCAAATCACCGGCTACGCTTTCAATGCCTGCACCATTTTCAAAACCACCCTGGATTATCTTCGTGTCACCGGTGATACAGCCATTCTCGATGAAAAATTGGAGGACGGCAAAACCGTGCTTCAGCGCATGGACGAAATGGCCACAGACTGGAAAACGCTCGTCCACCCCGACAGCCCGTTGGCGGACTACGGAGGAAACGGGAACCTGCTTGAATGTGCGCCGGCCTATGTCGGCCGGGTCGCCTCCTGCAACGCGCAAGATGTCTGGATGATGCGCCAGGATGCCGCCCTTCAAGAATTCAAAGGCCATGCAGCGCGTGCCCAGGAACTACGTGACGACGCGGAGAAACTTTTGCCCAACGTGCTGTCGCTTTACAAATCCGGCGATGGAGTTTGGTATGGCTTGCACGACGACGGTAACCGTGTGGAGCTGTGTCATTGCGTGGATTACATCTACGTCGGCGATGCGCTCGCCAACGACCTTACGCCTCAGACGCGCCGCGAAATGACCGACTTCGTCAAACGCGAGCTTCTCACGCGCGACTGGATGCGCGCGATGAGTCTTAAAGACGCTGCTGCCGCCGTTTCCGACCGGCCCGACCATGGTCCGATGGGTGCGTATGATGGTTGGCCAGCACTGACGGTTGACACGATGTGGAGACTGGGATTCCCGAATGATGCGTTTGTTTTTTACTGCCGCACGGCCGAGGTCACGAAGGAAGGGCCATTCGCGCAAGCGCATGAATTTTACGGGTCGCGGCGCGACCAATATGATGCGCCGGTACGAATTGCCGAACGCGAAGGCTGTATGAAGGAATGCATCAGCGGCGCGGCGTTTTCGGACGTCGTCATCAACACGTTCTTCGGTTTCGCGCCATCGCTGGACGGAAAGAATCTTCTGGCCGACCCGCAGATGCCACGCCCGTTTACCGGCAGGCTTCTGAACGTGTCCGCACGCGGCAAAACATTCACGATCAGCGCGGGAAAATCAGGCGTTGAATGCACTCGGAACTGATCGCTGCGGAGGCAACCACCATGATTCCGGAACATTGCCGGCATTTTTGTTGACTAACTTTTTTGGTGAGAAATGATTGACTCCTCACCCCGGCCCTCTCCTCGTTCGGCGAGGAGAGGGAGAATTATTTTGTGAGACGATTTCCCAGCGTAGTCTGATTGCATCGGCCAACGCTGGGCTGATTGACTAAATCCCTTTGGGATTTTCAACACATTTGAATTCGTGAAAATTCGCGCAATTTGTGTCAACGGGTGCTCATTTGAATTCCGCTCCATACTCGTGCAACAGGAGCAGATGCACGGAAGAGGTCCAGGTGTAGGCCTTGGTCTTGAGTCCTTTCCCGGTTTTGGCGTCGAAATTTTCGTAACAGCCTCCCGCCTGGCGAATCAGCCGATCAAAACGTTGCGCCAGATCAATCGCGAGATACATGGCGGGTGACCAAATCGGGCCGCACCAGTAAGCGTCCGGCAGTCACGCTATTCATATTGAGACCACCTGCGAACGGGTGACGCGTCTTATGCTTTGGGGCGACTGACCGAAAGCGCGAAGGAACGCGCGGCGCATCCGTTCCCGTCCGCCAAAACCAGATTGTGTCGCGATTTCATCCAGGGAGTGGTTGCCGGATTCCATAAGCAGCCGGGCGGCCTCGATGCGTAAGCGCTCGACTGCCTGGGCGGGCGATTTTCCGGTTTCTTTACGAAACAGCCGGTTGAACTGACGCAGGCTGAGGCTTGCAGCGCTTGCCAGGTTTTCAACCGACAGGGTCTTGTGCAAATTCTCCTTCGCAAAAGCAATCGCTCGCTGGACGCGATCTGATTTTGGAGCAAGATCCAGCAGAACTGAATGCTGGGATTGACCTCCGGCCCGCCGGTGGTAGACGACCATTTTCTTGGCCACCAGCCGCGCGATCTCCGCGCCCAGGTCTTTTTCCACAAGCGCGATTGCCAGATCGATGGCGGCGGTCATGCCAGCCGAGGTCCAAATAGGGCCATCCTCAATGAAAATCCGGTCCTCTTCCACGAAGATCTCGGGAAACTGACGGCGAAATTCCTCCGCGAAATACCAGTGTGTGGTTGCTCGTCGGCCATTGAGCAATCCGGCTTGGGCGAGGAAGAGAGCACCGGTGCAAGTCGAGGCCACACGCCGTGCTGCGGGAGCATTTTCACGCAGGAACCTGACAAGCGTTTCGGTCGCCGGTCGGAATTCGCTGTTTCCGGTCACAACGATTGTGTCTGTGTTTCTGATGTGCTTTGGCAAGCGCTCGCTTTGAATCGAGAACACCAGCGAGGAACGAACAAGCCCTCCTGATTCGGAGTAAAGTATGACGCGATAGGCCTCCTTGCCCGCCGCCTGGTTTGCGAGTTCAAACACGGTGGCGATGGAGAGGCTCAGGATCTGAAACCCCGGGTGAATGACGACGGCGATTTCGCGCGTGACCCCGGCAGCGCCCTTCTGACGCGATGGCCCAAAACGTTGCATATATGACATACCAGCCATTATGCGTTCCGGGTAAGTTGAGTCGCAAGTTAAAACAAACAACAAACAAAATAAAAAACATATGAAAAACCAAAATACGAATCCACCCAAGGCTCTCATCACTGGCGCGTCCTCCGGTATCGGAGCGATCTATGCTGACCGGCTCGCCCGCCGCGGCTACGACCTGATCCTGGTCGCCCGTAACGCCGCGCGGCTGGCCAAGGTCGCGGACCACCTCAAGGCCGTGACCGGTCGAAACATTGAAATTCTGACTGCCGATCTTTCAGAATCGGGACAGCGCCTCACGATTGAGAACCGGCTTAAGAACGACACAGCAATCAGCTTGTTGGTGAACAACGCCGGTTTCGGCGGCGTCACTCCGCTTCTCCAGTCCAATGTTGACACGATGGAGGAGATGATTGACCTGAACGTCACCGCGCTCACCCGCCTGACCTATGCCGTGGTTCCCGGATTCGTGGCCCGGGGAAATGGCACGGTGATTAACATTTCTTCGATTGTCGCCATCGCGCCTGAACTCCTCAACGGCGTTTATGGCGCTTCCAAGTCCTTCGTTCTTACCTTCACCCAATCGCTGAATCACGAGTTGAAAGACAAAGGCGTCCGTGTGCAGGCAGTCCTGCCCGGCGCCACGGCCACTGAGTTTTGGGACATCGCCGGCCTCCCCCACGAAAACCTGCCGTCGGCCTGGGTCATGAAAGCCGAAGAAATGGTTGACGCGGCACTTGCTGGCCTCGACGCCGGCGAAGTGGTCACCATTCCGCCGCTACAGGATGGCGAAGATTGGAACCGTTTTGAAGCGGCCCGCCAGCAGTTCGCACCCAAATTCCAAAATAACCGTCCCGGCTTACGTTATCTCGCCCACGCCTAAAGGCTTAACCGTTTATAAAACAACAAAAAAGGAAACAAACCATGAACACCATAACAACCAAGGATGGAACGCAAATCTACTTCAAAGACTGGGGCACTGGACAACCCATCGTATTCAGTCACGGCTGGCCGCTGAGTTCGGACGCTTTTGAGGATCAAATGTTGTTCCTGGCCTCACACGGTTATCGCTGTATCGCCCATGACCGCCGCGGTCACGGGCGCTCAAGCCAGCCATGGAATGGCTACGAGTATGATACTTTCGCTGACGATCTCGCGACACTGGTCAAAACACTTGACCTGAAAGACGCGATCCATGTCGGTCACTCAATGGGCGGGGGCGAAGTTGCCCGCTACATTGGCCGCCACGGCACTAAACATGTGGCAGGGGCGGTGCTTATCGCCGCGGTGCCGCCGTTGATGTTGCAGACGGCCGCCAATCCTGGGGGCTTGCCGATAGACGTGTTCGATGGCATCCGTAGCGGCGTCCACGCCGACCGCTCACAGTTCTTCAAGGATGTCAGCGCACCGTTCTTTGGCGCCAATCGGCCGAATTCCTCCGTCTCGCAGGGCTTACGCGACTCGTTCTGGCGTCAGGGAATGCAGGCAAGCTCGAAAGGGGTCTACGACTGCGTCAAAGCATTCTCCGAAACCGATTTTACGGAAGATCTCAAGAAAATTGACGTGCCAACCCTCATTCTTCACGGCGACGACGACCAAATTGTGCCCATTGCCGACTCGGCACTGCTGTCCGCCAAACTCGTCAAAAACGCAACCCTCAAGATCTATAAAGGCGCATCGCATGGCCTGTGTTCGACCCTAAAGGATCAAGTCAACGCGGATCTCCTGGCGTTCATAAAATCCTGAGGAGCGTTCCAGGTTAAGTTCGGCAAAAAGTTCTCACACCAAAGGCACAAAAGTCATGAAATTCCTGGTCGAGATCGATCAGCCAAGGACGGGGCAAACAGTCTCCCCTGATATCCTCCCGTGGGTTTATTGAAAGCATCATTTTTCCAATCAAAGAAAACCACATATGATCCACAGAAACCTTCCCTTCCACCTGACGGTGGCGATTGCCCTTGTTCTCGTCCTCCGCTTGGCCCCTGCACCGGCATCTGCAGCGCCCGTGAAAAATATCGTGCTCGTGCATGGCGCCTGGGCAGATGGCTCTGGCTGGAAGGGCGTTTACGACATTCTTGTCAAAGCAGGTTACAACGTCAGTATCGTTCAAGAGCCGGAGACGTCGTTCCAAGAGGATGTCGCCGCTACGAAGCGCGTCCTGGCCCAACAAGATGGACCGTGCATTCTTGTCGCTCACAGCTATGGGGGCGCGGTAATTACCGAAGCGGGGACAGATCCATCTGTCGCCGGTTTGGTCTACATCGCTGCCCACATGCCAGATGCTGGAGAGAATGAGGCTGACGATGGGAAACGCTTCCCAAGTGACCTCAGCAAGTCTACTGCGATAAAGAAGACGGCTGACGGTTTCACTTACCTCGATCCCGCGCAGTTTCATAAGTTCTTCGCAGCCGACCTGTCCGCCGAGCAGGCCGCCTTCATGGCGCGATCGCAGGTTCTCAACCTGGCTGAAAACTTCAAGGCAGTCATCACCACAGCTGCTTGGAGAAGCAAACCAAGCTGGATGTTGGTAGCGGCAAAAGACAGAATCATCAATCCCAACCTCGAACGCTGGTATGCCAAACGAGCCAAGAGCCACATGGTCGAAATTCCCGGCGCCAGTCACGCGGTTTACGTCTCTCGGCCGAAGGAAGTTGCAGCCCTAATTGAAGAGGCTGCATCGCACGCCCAATAGATGATTCTAAAACGGGTCACAGAAAAGCATGTGAATAATGAGGTGGAAAATGAACAAGAACACCAAAGATGGCAACACGCCTTGCTCACTGGTCACCGTCGAAGCTCCGTGATGTTTCGTCGGTGATTTTCATTTGCTGAGACGCGTTTCGTCACCGGACATATCATGCACGTCAGCGGCAGCGCCGACCTCGGCTACTGCCGTTCGCTCTGGCCATGATTCAAAAATTCCATACGCGACGCGCGCTTCCCCATCGGCCACGGCCACGCCTGGTCATCACGGTAAACGACGGATTGCGCAAGACGTTTTGGCGATAGTGTATTTTACCAAATCCTGACCAGCACAACGCCGTGCCGCGGCACGCTGGCGTTGAATGTATTTGAGAATTGTCCCAAATTTTTCTGCCGCCACAAATCGCGCACGCGATGTTTGCCACTGAGGCCAAGGTCGTAAAATTTCAGTTCAAGGTTGGTCGGAAATTCACCGCGATTGAACAAACCGACGGCTTTCGAGCCATCTTCCATGTCTTTTGCCCAGATTTCGAGGTCGCCATGTTGCCAGATGCGCGACGCCTGTCTGCCAAGGGCGTCCTGATCCACGGCGAGCACTTCGTCGTTGCTTAACAGGCTCAATGTGAATGTGTCCAATTGCGACATATCGCAGCCGATGAGCAGCGGCGAGCAAAGCAAACACCACAAGCTGATGTGGGTGTATTGTTCGTTTGGCGTCAAACGCGTCGGACGCAATTTGCCCCACCCGAGCCTTCCGACGACGAGCATGTCCGGGTCGTTCCAATGTCCCGGGCCGGCGAATTTTTCTTTTCCAGCCGAACCAAAACCGTTGCTGGTCATACTGCTCCAGATGTCTCTGATATCGCCCGTGGTGCGCCAACAGTTGCCACCGACCTGCGCGCCCCATTTCCAAACGTCGCCCATTCCGTATTGGCAAAGGCTGAAAACAATGTCGCGCGAAACTTTGTCGAGGGCAGCATGCATGACGTAATACGGCTTTTGCAATTCGGGCAGGCTGTGGTCTTTGGCAAGGTCATTGTAGGAGCACCAATCATATTTCAAATAGTCGAAACCCCACGCTGCGTATTGCTGCGCGTCCTGCAATTCATGCTGCCAACTTCCTTCGTATCCGGCGCACGTTTTCGGGCCGGGTGAAGAATAAATTCCGATTTTCAATCCTTTGGCATGAACATAATCCACGAGCGCTTGCATATCGGGAAATTTTTCATTCGACAAAATATTGCCGTGCGCGTCGCGTTTGCCTTCCCAGGTGTCATCAATGTTGATATAAGTCCAGCCATGATTGATCAATCCGCTGGCGACCATCGCGTCGGCTGCGGATCGAACTTTTGCATCATCCACAGCGCCGGCGAAACAGTTCCAACTGTTCCAGCCCATCGGCGGCGTCAACGCGATTTGATCGCCAATGACTATTTTGAAATCTTTTTCTGCTGCGCCGCGCGCGTTTTTTGCGTGCAACGTCACTTCATAATCGCCGGACTTCACGGGGGAAGTTCCCGTAATCAATCCCGTCTGGGAATCCAATCGCAAGCCATCGGGCAAATTGTCTGCGGAAAACTCCATTGGCCGGTCGCCGGTCGCTGGAATTTGGAAAATGAATGGGTGTCCCGGGCGCGCGCCAAAAACTGATGCCCCATTGATACGTGACTTTCGTGGCGCCGGTGGAGTAAGAATGACTTCTTGTTCAGGCGGCGCGATGACGGTTTCCGGCACTGCCCCGGAAATGTTAAATTTTGCGTTGGCCCAATCCGCATGGTCGTAACTTATGCCATCATTGGCGTCACCCACTTTCAGCGTCAGAGTCTTTATGCCGCCGAGTTTTACGTCAAAACTTTTGGCCGCTTCGCCCGCGCGCATGACTCCGCTTTGCCAAAGCAATTTGCCGTCGCCCAGCACAATAAAATTCACGCTTCCACTGGAATTGGTGACTTCATCATCCGTACCCACGGAAGCTGAAAAACTTTTCGCGGCGCCATTCAAGCTGATGTAAAGCGTGCTATTCGCGTGCGTGCCCAAACCATGCTCAAATTTTTCACTGCCGATGCCCAGGACGTGCCCGTCAACCGATTTATTTTTTTGCGGATCGCCCCAGTCTTGAATTGTCTTGCTGACATCCAGGTCATCGAGCCAGATGGTTGCGCCCGGCATTTTACAATCGGCAAAAAATGCGAGCGCCAACACCGCAAGTGTCAAAAGCGTTGAAAGGTCAAGTGTTGGCTTTTTCATTTCCCGGTTCAGCTTTTCCGATCGAGTTGCCGGCCAATTTTACTTTCCAAAAGCGGCTCAATTTGTGCAGCGACCTGTGCCGCTTCGAGATCAATCCCCCCGGCGTTAAAATGGACGTTGTCGCTGTGGTATTCAGGATGTCCCCGGACGAGTGCGTTCAAATCATCCACGGGAATGCCTTTTGCCAGTACAAATTTCAGAGCGATCGTGTTGCGCGCGGCGATGCGCTCGTCGGTCGCCTCGGTTTGATTGTCCGGCGGCAATTTCGGGGAAACTTTTAAAGGCGTGGTGGCCGCCCAAATCAATTTTGCCCCGGGCGCGTATTTCTGAATGGTCATTAAAAACTTCGCGAACGCCTGCTGATATTCCCTTTCACTGTGTTGCCAGCCGTGCATGCCGTTGTTGAAGTGGATGACGTTAAAATGGTATTCCCCGAGCACCATCTTTATTTCCTTGAGTAAAACGGGGTCGGAAACAAACGCCGAGGTGGAAAGCCGGGCGACATAGGCTTTGCCGGTCAGACGTTTTTCAACTCCGGGATAGTAATCCCGCGAGATGGAATCGCCAATCAGGAGTACGCGCGGCAGCTTGGTTTCATCAGCGTGGGAAATCCAGATGTCGCACCACTCAATGGACTCCCTTGAAAAGGGCGGCGTTCGGGCGGGTGCCGTTTTGCCGACCGTTACCAGGCAAGTGGCGAATACGAACGTCAGGAGGAACTGACACATGGCATTTTTTGCGTTGGGATTCATTGGGAAAAACTGTGTTGGTTATCGTTTCAGCAGGTAAAAACATTGGGCGACGTTGGCGTCAAGGGAATTGGTGATGCTAAAGGCGCCGTTGACATCAAAATTGTTGGTGGAGAGCACAGTCCAGCTTGCGAGCGGCGCGGCCACGTTCGTCGAAGTCAACACGTAATAGGTGCCGTTGGCCACGCCGTTGGAACCGTTCAAGACCAGATTGCCGCCCGACAATTGTGCGCTGCTGATGAACGGCTGAGTTGTTCCGGTCGCCACGCTCAATATTCCACTGTTCAATCGGCTTGTGTCCCAGACCAAACCGGCTCCCGGGGTGCCGGGGGTGATATTCATAAACGAATCGGAATAACCTGCCGCGCTGAAGATATGGAAACTGTTCCCGGGCGCCAGCGGAGAACCACTGATGTTGACCAAGCTCAACGAGCCCCCGTACCTCATGTTCGCGCCCGCTTGAACTAGATCGTTCGTTCCGGAACCATTCAGTTTGATGACCGTGGCGCCATTCAGCGTCACATTCCCGGAGGCGGCAATGGTGCCGGTGAGGTTCTCACCTTCAGTTATTCCCAGGGTAATATTGGTTCCTGCCGGCGAAATCACCGCTCCCGGAGATACCACCAGACTGCCGTTGATACCGCCGATACCTGCCAGCGTTTGGCCGCCGGAGAGTGTCAAGGTCTGGTCGGGTCGCCCGCTGGCATCCAGGGAGGTGTTGGCCGCATTACTGCCGCCAAAGAAAATGAGCGAGCTCTGCGAGATGGAGCCATTGCCGGTCAAGGCCAGCGTCAGCCCGTTCCCGATGACCGTAGGTCCGGAATAAGTGTCAGGAGCCTGCAATATCATTTGATGGTCGGAAGCATCCCAAACAAATCCGCCCGGTCCGGTGAGGACGTTGCTAAAGATAACATTTGTGCCGCTGAGAATGATATGAGCAATGCCGTTTAATGTCAGAGTTCCGTTCACTGCCTGATTGCCACTGCCATACAGCGCGGTAAAACCCGCGTTATTTTCCAGGGTCAGATTGGCGTTAAACGCTGTGAAAGGGGTGAGGATTTGAAGCAGGCCATTAGTCAGGACATGAATGTTCCTGCCATACCCTCCGTCACCGGTCCAGAAATCCAATTCTGTGCCTGGATCAACCGTGAACGTAGCGACGGGATTGCCAAAGCTATTGCCCATGTTTTTGATACCCAGCTTGCCGGTGGCCAGCTCAATGTCTCCCACGTTCGTGGCAATGGTTGCTCCGTTCCATTCCCCATAGCCACCGCTATTGGACCAATTGACGATCACCTTGTAGGGCCCGCTGATAGTTGCGCCGCTCAATAAATCCCACCGGCTGCTGCCACCCAACACCGTGTCGCCTGCCAGAGTGATGTTCAAAACCTGGCCGGGCAAATCATTGTAACTGTTGTAAAGTGCGCCTTGACCGTTGACGCCCGTGCCGGAAACCGTGACCGGCTTGGCACCACTCAACGGCCCGCCGCCGAAGTCGAGGGTGGCATTATTGGTGACCGTGATGGATGAAACGTTCGCGAACGAATAGTCACCGGCATAGATGGCGCCACCGCCGATGAATACCGCCCCGGTGAAACTGGCCGGACACACCATCGTCAACAAGCTGGAGCCTTCCTTGATTAAAGCGGCAGGCCCGCTGATGGAACCCGAACCCTGAAAGTTGAAATGATTCGAGCTCGAATTCACGGTGATAACGCCGGGCGATACCGTGCCGCTGACGGTCACATTGGTCGAAATTCCCGCCGTGTCGTCAAACAACACCTGATCGCCGCTGTTGAAGACCGTCTGCCGGCTGTTGGCCAGATTGAACCAGTTGGCCGTACTGCCCGTATCCCAGACTCCGCTGGTCCCGCTGGTGTTCCAGCGCAAATTGGCGGGAACAGGGACAGCCAATTGAAACAGTTTCGCCTGCCTGGCATTCAAACTCACATTGAACGAGCCGGAGACCGTCGTGGTGGTTCCGTCCCATAAGTTCGTAGCGACATAATTTCCCGATGGCAGACCGGCCCGGTTCAGGTCAACGGTCATGTTCGCCGCGCTGGAGGTGTAGTTGAACACCGCAAGGCACCAGGTGGACCCGTCCTGACGGACAAAAATATTGGCGGCACTGGTCCCCGTATTGCCTTCCGTAGGCGTAAAGGTCCGCCCCACCCGGGCCACGGCATCAATGCCCGGTTTGGACAGACAGGTCTGGGCCGCCTGCTGGCCGTTGGATGACGTCAAATCGTCTCCGTCGAGATAGACTCCGGTCACAGCACCGCTGATGAGCCGGCTTTGATTTTCATTCGTGGTGGCGCCGTAGCCATTAAACACCATGATATCCGGGTCGTTAAATTGGTATAAATCGTCCAACCACCATCCATACGTCACCGAATTCATGGTGTACGCGGTATTGCCAATCAGGGATGTTTGGGCATCGCACGCAATCCGCCGGCTGTCGGCGTACTGATAGGGAAAAAGCGGCGCAATCGACTCGCTGATGAACATGCGGCCGTTGATGGCGTTGAGCACGTTTGACATGCCCTCGTTGTAAGCCTCAATCCCGGTGGTTACATTGGGGTCGTAATGAACGCCCTCCAGTGCGCCATGCGATAAAAAGTCCAACTTGATATAGTCGAATCCGTAATTGGTGTAGAGATTGATGTAATACTGGATCAAATCCTTGTCAGCGGGGTGCGTCGGATCGAGCGCCAGGCCGCCATCCGCGGATTCAGCGTTCCCATTCTTATCTCGCAACAAAACATCGCTGTACCGGTACTGGTTGGTTGACCCTTCGACAAATGTGTTGGTCGAATCGTTAACCGAGCCAAACCAGACGAACGGTCCGAAGTAAATCCCAGCCTTCTGACCGAGCGCGTGACAATGGTTGACGAAGCTCTGCAACTGAAAGCTATTGAGGTTGTTCCAAAAGGCATCCAGATTGATGTAAACCGTCCCTCGATTGACAAAACCGTTCTGCTCAAGGTTGGTGTGGAAAAAATCCGAAACGGCAATCGCATCGGTGTAATCGATGTACTGCTGGATGACGCCCCAACTGTTCCAGCCGAACGGCACACCGTTGGTCCAGGCCAATCGCGGGGCGAAATTTGTATTCTCAGCGGCGAATTGCTCCATCGTCTGCCGCCAGTCATTTCCGAAACCCACGAACACCGTTGGCGAGGAAATCGTGTTCCCGGTCACCGAACCATGCGGCATGACGTCCGCCGGGGCTGTGGCCCCGCCATACACGTTCATTTGGTTCAATCGGTTGTTCGCACCGTTGAAATAAATGCCGGCTTTCCAAACATCATGAGTGACTGCTCCAACCACCAAGCCGTTGCGGGTGGTGTTGTCATAAAAGGCGCCGACTTCATAGCTGAGGCCGGCATTGTTTATCGGGGTGGCGTTGTAGGAAACGAACCCGTCGTTGTCGAACGGCACGCACAGCGCCCGGTCATCGCCATAACTGCCAATGTCCATGCCGCCGGTCGTGTCCACCACCACCGGCGCCATCCAATTGGCGCTTAAACTGGCTCCCACCATTTCCACGCGGACCAGGAAGCTGTCGTTTTGATCGAGGGTGAAATATTGTTTCATCGTCGGCAAACCGGTCCCGAGAGCGGTGACCACCGCCTGATTGCTGCCGACGATTGCGTAGCTCCAACTGCCGTAGTTGATGCCCTTGACATATCCTGTGCTCAACGTAACACCACTGTAGAAAGCGGAAATTTTCCTGGAATTCTTCCAGTAAAAATCCGTTGTGCCCGCGTTCAAATTGTAATTCAACACAACATCGCCGTTAGACATGATCAACGTGCTTCCAACTTGCTGAAATGAGGGCGTGGCTTGAACCGGTTTGATCAAAAGCGACAGCAGCAGCGCCAATGTGAATGGCCCGGGGATTCGCTTCAGGATGATCATGTACGGCAGATAAGTGCTGGAGGTTGACGCTCTTTAATCCTCAACAACCAACCGCCGGATCGATGTTCTGATCCGGCGGCGATCGTGTATTTCACAACATGTTATAAGTATCGGGCTACGGCGTTTTGAGCAAATAAAATTGGCGCGGGTTGCCGGGGTTGATGGTGTTGGTCACACTGAAATTCCCGCTACTATCAAACGCGTTGGTCGAGAGCGGCGTCCAATTGGCCAATGGCGTCGCCACATTCGTCGAGGTCAACACATAGTAGGTACCGAGGGCTGTGCCGCCGGTGCCGCTGAAAATCAGGTTTCCACCCGAGACTTTGGTGCTGCCAATGATCGGCTGCGACGGCGCGGTCACCACGTTCACAATCCCGTTACCGAGTTGGTTTGTATTCCAAGCCAGACCCGCCCCGGGCGTGGCCGGCGTAATGCTCCCAAACGAACCGGAAAAGCCCGCCGCACTGAAGATGTGGAAGCTGTTTCCAGCGGCCAGCGGGCCGCTGAGGTTGACCAGATTCAATGTGCCGCCATAAGTAATATTGGCTGCGGCTTGAACCATGTCGTTTGTTCCCGGACCATCCAACTTGATGACGGTCGTGCCATTCAATGTGATACTGGCAGACGCGGCAATCGCGCCAACCGCGTTGGTGCCACCCCAGTTAACCCCAAGCGCCGCCGTGGTTCCAGACGGCGACAAAGTTGCGCCACCGGAAACCACAAGACTGCCGTTGACGCCGCCGACGCCAGCCAGGGTCTGGCCACTGGCGAGCGTCAAGGTCTGGTCCGGCCGGCCGGTCACATCCATGTGCGCCACAGTCGGATTGCTGCCACCGAAGAAGATCAGCGAGCTGTGCGAAATCGAGCCGTTACCGGTCAGGTTCACCTCCGGAGTATTGCCGTCGCTGCCGATGACGGTCGGGCCGGTGTAAGTATTGGCGGCCGAGAGTATCATCGCGTGGTTATAAACGTCCTCCACAAAACCGCCCGCACCACTGATCACGTTGGTATAAGTCCTGTCCTGATCACCCAACACAAAGCGAGCAACGCCATTCAAGGTGATGGGAACGTTGATTGATTGAGCACCCGAACCGCCATAGGTATTCCACACCGCGCCATTTTCCATAATCACAGTGTTACCGTTGAATGCACCCGGCGCCCCAAATTGAAACGCCTGACCACCGCCAAGAAGGTGAATGGTCCCATTCCATCCGCCATTCCAGAAAATCAACTGGCAGTTGGTTTGGACGGTAGTGACCGTGGCGGAATTTTGGAAAGCCGAGTCCATGTTATGCGAACCCAGCTTGCTGCCGTTGGTCAAGGTGATCCCCGCCACATTGGCTCCAATGGTCAATGTGGTCCATTCGCCATAGGGATTGTTCGTGTCAGCTGACCAGTCAATGGTCAGATTGTGCGCGCCGCTGATTTGCGAGCCAGCGGCCAAGTCCCAACGGTCAAGGCTGCCGAAGACCGTATCACCGGCCAGCGTGATGTTCATGGATTCCTGGGGAAAATCGTCATAGCTGTTGAAAATCGCACCTTTGCCGCTCGCACCGGAACCGGAAACCGTGATCGGTTTATTGCCACTGAAGGTGCCGCCAGCCAAATCCAAAGTGGAATTGTTGGTGATGGTGATGGAAGCAACTGATTGGAAGCAGTTGTTGCCGGCATAAATGGAGCCGCCGGTAATTGTGACCGGCCCGGTAAGACCTTGCGGGCTGAAGATCGTCAGCTGGCTCGAGCCGTTCTTGACCAGGCTGCCCGGGCCGCTGATCAGGGGCGACGTCCCCTGGGCAAAAGTGAAATTATTGGTGCTGGAATTGACGGTAATGACGCTGGGTGAAACCGTGCCGTTGATCGTGACGATGTTCGAGACTCCAACGGTATCATCAAACAATACCCGGTCGTTGGTGGTGAACACAGTCTGAACGCTATTGCTCAAGTTAAGCCAATCGGCTGAAATGCCCGTGTCCCACACACCATTGGCGCCGCCAGAATTCCACTTTAATGAATTGCCGGTCGCCAACAGGGTAAAGTTGGCGGAAACGCTGTTGGTGGTTCCATTTTTATTGCCCACGACCACGCTGTAATTGGCGGCATCCGCGCCGCCCACGTTGGTCAAGATCAACGTTGAATTGGTTTTGCCGGTCAGCGCCAAACCATTTTTAAACCATAGGTTGGTGGTCGGGAGCGCACTGGCAGCCGCAACGCTAAAGGTCACCGTACCTCCGACAAAGGCCGATTGTGGTTGAGGTTGAGCAGTGATAATCGGAATTGAGTTGCTGGATGAAGTGCCTAATTCTCCCACACAAAAATGATTCAACACTTGAGCCGGCGTTAGAGCGTTTGTATATATGGCCACTTCAGTCAGATTGCCCTGAAAAAATCGCACATCTCCTGAATTCCCGCCAGCGGTTGCGGTGGTGCCATCTCCAATCGCCCAGGGGGCGGTAAAATTAATTGCGCCAACTGCATCCGAACCTTGCCCCACCAACCTGGTGTTCACATATAGATTCCAATTGGTCCCGTCATAGGTGGAAACAAGGTAAGTCCAATTGGTCGTTTGCTGCCCACCACTGGCGCCCCCGCCTCCGGTGTTGTTGTTATAGGTGCCTCCAAAATAATACCCCCCATCCGCTCTCAACGTCATCTCATTGGTGCCATCGTAACCCTTGCCAAGAATGTCGGCGGGCGGCGATGATCCCACCGTCGGGCTGACTGGTTGCACCCAGGCTTCCATGGTAATGGTGCCGCCAAAGTTCAGGATCGAGGTGTTGGGGCCGGTGCTTAAGTCCACAAAAGAGGTAAATCCGTCAAACATGAGCGCATCGGGGATAAACGGCGACGGGCCAGGAACTGTATTGAATTGCGGGTCCGTGCCATTGTAGGTTCCATTATTGCCATTGCCTGATAAATCTGTGGCGGTGGTTCCGGCAGGATCAACGGTTGAGTTTATCGGATAAAATGCCAAAGGATGATCATTGAGCACAGTACTGTGGTAATCTGCGCAAGCAACAGAAACGGTGAGCATCAAGGCCGAGACGATGACAGCCGGAAGCCCGCCACAAATAAAATCGGTTATCTGTTTCATTTTCATGGTTTTTCGAGAGGTTGAATGATGGGACTGAGGTCAAACTTTTATGGGTTCAGCTGCGAGGCAAAACCCTTCGCCAAAAAGTATAAATCGTTCGGACATTGAGAAAAGGTGGGTACCAGGGATGCATTGAAGTATTTGCTGGGATCCATGTTCAAAGCGTAGGTTATGGTGGCACCGTTCTGCCATTTGTGGCTTTCAGCGTGCCCGTCAGCCCAACTGAAAGTGCTGGTACCACCATGCCAGTCAGCCACGGAATCTATAAAGCCTGCATCTGAAAAAGCTGGTGGGGTTCCCGGAACCATCGTCCATGAGCCTCTGTTTTCACCTCGCGGATCGTTTTCTTCAACCCACAAATAGCGCGCACTCGGATGCCGGATGCCCGCCTGTTGAGTCAGGTTGGTAATCCCCCCCCAGGGCGTGCCGTTGAGTCCGTCGGCGCCGGAGTAGCTGCCGATGGCGAAAGAACCGGGCGGCGCTGTAGGGTTAACCACGAAGGGGCTCTTGTAACGTGCATCCGCAGGGCAGTGTAAAACATTTACATTCGGTGCGTAGCGGTAAAGCCCGCCTTGCTGGTATCCTGCCTGGACAATGGCAATCTCTTTATCCCGCGGCGACAAACCGATCGTATTCGGCATCGGCTTGGGAACCGAATATCGCCAGGGGATGGTTTCGCTGGGCGTCGGATTAGCTGGAGTGTCAAAATTGATGATGTTACCGTGATTATCATCGGCGTACATTTCCCAGGCCAAAGCGAGTTGTCTCTGATTGCTCAAACAGGTAGCCGTCATGGCCTTTAATTTGGCCATGGCCAGGGCTGGCAACAGCATCGCCGCCAGGATGGCGATAATCGCAATAACTACGAGTAACTCAATCAACGTAAAAGCACCGGCGGCGCCTTTGCGTACGGACGACCTGTTCATCGTTACGGTCATAACTCTTCGTCACTTTTGGTGAATATGAACATTAAGTTACCCTTAGAAGAACCATCGGTCTTCTAATTTTATTCGGTGAAGAATATTGAACACGCTTTTTGGCGGCTGATTCCCAGCCGCGCCCGTCGTGGCCAGAAAAAAGCGGTGTGGTTGTTAAACTCACACCGCTGTCGTTCAAAAGCAAATCGGCCGATCATACTTGCGCTGCCGCATTTCGCCGGCGAAGGCCGAGGAGCATGGCTCCAACCCCCACCGTAAGGAAGGCGACCGTAGCAGGCTCGGGGACGGCCGTAAGGTCACGAAGTTGCATCAGGTTGACCTGAGCAGATGCGCCGATGTCGGCGCCACCAGCTGGATTTAACGTAATCGTCTCCTGTCCGGTGCCATCTGCCACAAAGGTGCCGATAATAAATTGTCCCGGGCCGGTGCCGTTAGGGCCGGTGCCGAAAGCCAAAGCGGCAGAGGTATTGGCGCCACCGGTCAGAGTTTCACTTCGTTCGGCCGTCACGCTGTTACGTCCGTCATTCACCCAGAATTCAAGTTGATAGGTATCTCCCGCGGTCATGCCACCCCAAGTAAGTGAAATCGGTTCCCCGTAACTATAAATCGCAGTCTGCAGGACGTAATTGTAGTTGGCATCCGCGGTGTTCGGGTTGGCATAGCTGCCGTAGCGGTCATCGAGTCCGGAAGTGCCTACCCAGGAACCAAAGGGGCCACTGCCGTATGCCGCGAAAGTCACGCCGTTCACCGGATAGTAGTCTGATCGACTGGTGCCACCCCAATCATCACCAGGCCCCCACGAACCTGCAAATATTCCTGCAGTGCTTACGTCGGAGGTTCCCGAGATGGTAGTTGGAGTTCCCCAGGTTATGTTTGGATTTTGTGCATGGGCGACCGGGGCAAACGCACCGGCCACGAAGGCGCAGAGGATAATAGTTTTCATAGTTAGATTTGGGTTGTTATGCTTACTTTGTTGCTTTTTATTTTACCGCTGACCAGGCCACGACTATTAGAGTGGCTCCCACCTTCAGCATCCGGTTCGCGTTCGGGCCGCGAGCACTCAATCGCTTAATTTTCACATGCTTTTGGTGATTTATAACCATAGATTATCTCATAAAGCAGGCATCGTCTTGCACTTCTCTTCGGCGAAGAATATTGAACAGAAGCGATCCGAGGCGAACACGGGTCGGTCACCCGACCGCCGGTGCGCGGTTCTACTCCACGCGGATTCTCAGTCAAAAATTTGAGCGGCCGTCGAGCGTAACCGTCTCCCCTTTTTTAATTTTCAGGACCAAGGTCTTGCCCTGAAAGGTGACCGTGCAAGGATTGCCGGCGTTCGACCGGATGGTTGCCGAGATTAAATGACCATCATTCCAAGTCAAACCCACCTCAAAATCGCCCCGGGCGCACAGACCTGTTGCTTTTCCCGCTTTCCACGCCTCCGGCAATGCCGGCAACAGATGAATGACGCCCTCCTGGCTCTGCACCAGCATTTCCGCGATGGCTGCCGTGGTGCCAAAATTTCCGTCAATTTGAAACGGCGGACAGGCATCGAATAGATTCGGATAAACCCCGCCACCGCCATCGTAGCGGATGTCCATGCCATAGGCCGGAGCCAGCGCTTTCCGTACGAGCAACCAGGCATGATTACCATCACCCAGCCGCGCCCACAGCACGGCTTTGTAAGCGAGCGACCAGCCCACGCCGTCATCTCCCCGAACTTCCAGGGTTTTGCGGGCGGCCTGCGACAGTTCCGGCGTGGTATACGGCGAAATCTCATCGCCCGGATACAATCCCCAGAGATGCGACACGTGACGGTGATGCGGCTCGGGCTCCCGGTACGGTTTCAGCCATTCCATGACCCGCCCGTCCGGTCCGATCTGGATGGGCGAAAGCCGCGCACGCTCCGCCATCAGTTTGTTTCGGAAACCTTTGTCGATACCAAGAATTTGGGACGATTCAATGCAGGCGGTAAACAGATAGCGCGTGATCTCCGATTGAAAGGTTGATCCAAGGGAAATTGCCGCTTGCTGGCCGCCGGGCAACTCAAAATGATTTTCCGGCGAGTTGGCCGGTGCAATTACAAGCCAGTGATGCGTCGGCTCTTCAATCAACATGTCGGAATAAAACTGCGCCGAACCTTTCATGATGGGATAAGCCCAGCGCAGGAACTTTTTGTCATGCGCGAACAGCCAGTGATCCCATAAATGCTGGCACAGCCAACCCGAACCACTGGTGCTTGAACCCCAGGAAGCGGATTCCCCCGGCGAGGTGAAGCCCCACGGATTGGTGATGACGTGCGCCACCCAGCCGCGCGCGTTGTAGTAATCATGCGCGGTTTGTTCACCGGGCTTTTGCAGCGAGGCAATCAGCGCAAAGAGAGGTTGGGTAAGGTCCGAAAGGTTGCAGACTTCCGCCGGCCAGTAATTCATTTCCACGTTCACGTCCAGGTGCCAGTCGCCATTCCACGGTGTGTGAATTTCCCCGGCCCAAAGGCCTTGAAGATTGGGCGGCAAACCGCCTGGCCGGGATGACGAGATCAAAAGGTAACGCCCGAAATTGAAATATAACGCCGCCAGATCGGGATCGCCGCCATTTTGCTTTGCCCATTCGATTCGTTTTGGCGTCGGTTGATTGGCCTCGTCCGCATTGGCCGGTTCGAGGTGAAGAGAAACGCGGTTGAAATAGGTTTGATAATCGGCGATGTGCGCTTGACGCAAGAGTTGGTAAGACTTCCTGGCCGCCTGATTCATGTCTTGAAGCGAAGCCGCCAACGGATCTTTGATCTGCCGCCCGGCAAACCCTTGATAATCCGTTGCGACTGTAATTAACAAAACTGCCGCGTCCGCCTGGTTGACGGTCAAAACGTTGCCGTGGACAGAAACCGTACCGCCTTGATTCAAAACGCGAACACGGGCCGCATAGCGGACGCCTTTACCGTCCACACCATTGTCAAGCTGACCGGTCATCAGTAAACTGCCATTACCCTCCGCCACTGTTTCAAAGCGTTCGGGGCGGTCCAGTCGTGTTTCAAAGGAAACCTGTCCGGGTGAATCCGCTGCCAGCCTTAAAACCATTACCTGGTCCGGCGCGCTCACGAACATTTCCCGTGTAAAGGTGACGCCGCCGCGCTTGAATTCCAGGTGCGTTACCGCGTCGTCCAGATCCAGCACGCGCCGGTAATTTTCGACCGGCACATTGGTGTCCGACAAAAATGTCACATGGAGATTGCCGAGTACCTGATAGCAGCCGTACTGAGCACCGCCCGAACCAGGACCCTTGCAGGTAAAGTGCGCGTTGACCAGCGTTTCGGCTTCAACATTTTTCCCTTCCAACAACAGGCGGCGGATTTCCGGCAGAACCTTGTACGCATCCGGGCGGTCGGCATCCTGGCGCGAGCCGGACCACATGGAACTTTCGTTGAGGACAATTCGCTCTTCATCCACGCCGCCGAACATCATCGCGCCCAGCCGGCCGTTCCCCATTGGCGACGATTCCGTAAAGTTTTTTGCCGGCGTATCGAACCAGATGGTCGTCTCAGCCGGAAACGGCTGACCATCCGCCGCCAGCAGCGGCAGACTGGGCAGCGATGCGGCGCCGAGCACAAAGAGCGCAAGAAGGCCTGGAAGATAGGATTTCATGGTGATTTGATTGCCGGATTTCGGACCCGGGATCCTGCAAAATTCCTCGGTGAATAATATTCAGCATTCACGTGCTCAATTGGCCGGTTCAACCTTGATCGCATATTTGACCGGAGTAACCGCAGCGCGGGAAGCCCGGCAAAGAACTTCAGCTTTCCGAATCGTTGCTGTTTTCAATTGATCCAAGGCCGCTTTTTCCTTGGGCAGCAAGGCACTCCATTGCGGCAGGTTGTACAAGATACTTTTAACTGCTGGCGTTTCGAAGGCCTGCTGTTGTCGGACAATTTTATCCACGGAGGCAAACGCTTCGGCAAATGGATTGTCCATGAACTCGGCGGCCAGATTGATACCCTGTACCAGTTGGGCCGCGCTGAATACCTTCGTTGCTTTACCCCAGGTCACTTTGAAACGGTTGTCCCCGCCGTTTTTTACCACTAGCCGAAAACGGTTCAAGTCTTCATTGAAGGGCAAAAACTCCAACACACCTCTTGTACTGTTGGGATCCGCGGGATCGCCATAAAAGCAAAATGGATAACGCGTGGATTCAATTTCAATGTTGCCATTATTGGCTGATAAGATCCGGTGTCCTGCGGTTGCCGTGGCCTGGCCGGTTTGAGCGTCCCAGGTGATGGTGCCGATGTCACCGGAACAACCCAATGCCTTAAGAAACGCGTAAGCCATGACCAGATGGCCGTCTGCTGCTGGA
>DATEGR010000488.1:0-3647 GCA_035279985.1 Verrucomicrobiia bacterium | reverse complement strand
GGTTGTTCAGGGAAACCAGCTTGCGCTCGGACTGTTCCCGCCGGGCGAAACTCAACAGCGACTGGACGATTCGTTTGCAGCGCAACGCCGACTTGAAAATGGTTTCCGAGTATTGTCGGTCCTTGGCATCTGCCGTCGACTTTCTAAGGACTTCCGAGAAGCCGACGACCGCCGCGAGGGGATTGTTCAATTCATGCGCCACGCCGGCGACAAATTTGCCGATGGCCGAAAGCTTTTCGCTTTGGACCAGTTGTTCCTGCGTGGTCTTGAGCGTCTCCACGGTTTTTTCGAGCTGGGACCGCGATTGCTGGATGTTTTCGGTCATCCCGTTGAACACCATCGCCAGCTGGCCGCACTCGTCGCGGCTGCGCACGGCCACGCGCCGGTTGAAATCGCCGCGCCCCACCGCCTCGGCGCCCTGCCGCAGTTCGCGCAACGGTTCGGTGACCCGGTTGATGAACAGCCATACGGCCGCCACGCAGAACAAAATGGCGAAGAAACCCAGGCCCGACAGCAAATGCTGTGTCGTCCGCATGGCGGACAGCGACTGCTCACGCGAACTCAGCAAGACGTAACCGAGGTTGCTGCCGGGGTTCAGCGAGGCAAAACGCCCGGCGATGCAATAATAATGCACGCCATTGAGTACGATGGGTTTCACACTCGCCGTCGGGTCCTCGTTTTCATTGGCGGGCATCGCGCCCTGGAAGGCCCGGACAAACTGTGCATTGGCGTCCAGTCCGGGCAGGGTTGAAACGGTGACCCGGCCGTTGGCCATGAGGGCGATCTGGCTCTGTGTGAGTTTGCTGAATTCCTGGGCTGCGGCGCCGCCGATTTCCGAGCCCAGCGTCAACACGCCAATCTGTTTGTTGTCCTGGTTGTTGGCCGGGACGGTGACCACATCGTAGAGTTTTCCGCCCACATAGACCGTGTCCACCCTTTCATCTCCGCGCAGAGCCAGTTGCAGCACCGGTGCGGCGGCCGCTTCAAATTCCGGCACCGGGATCCCGGGATCGTTCTTCTCGACGTCGAGGATTTTTCCCCGGTTGGACGCATAGAACAAAATGTCCACCCGCTGCATTTCCATGAGGTCACTCAACGTGTTGTGCAGGTCCTTGGCCTCGCCGAACTGGAAGATCTGCCGCCAGATGGATTCATTGGGCAGGTTGTGAAAGCGCATCAGCAAATCGTTCCGTCGGAAATCCTGCGAGGAGCGGATGACCGCGTTGGCCGTGGCCAGGGTGCTGCGCGCTTCCTGTGCCGATTGTTGCGCAATCCGATGGTCCACGACAAAAAACGTGATGGCCATCGCCACCGCCATGCAGCCCGTCACCGGCAACAACACCTTGGCGCGGAAACTGGAGTCGATTAATTCGTGTGCCCGGCTCAGCAACGACCTGACCGCCGGTCGGATTTTCCACAGGGCCGCAGCTTCAGCCAGACGCCGAAGAAGCCTGCCGAATTTAAGTTTACGGTCGGAATCAGGCATGGCGTCAACCCCGCCCTTGTTTGTGGGCGGCCCGGTTTTGACGCGCGTATGCCTTTGTGCCCAAACAGACAGACGGCGCAGTGCGGAGTTCAACTTCATCTACCCCAAGAACTAGCAAACCACATGCCGGGAAGGGAAAAATGCCGGTAGGTGAATACCCCGGTTATTCTATTGATATGCTGTTGGTTACGCGGTCAGGAGCCATCTTTTGCCGGCCGCCCCGGGTGCGCGCCGAAAGCAGAAGCCAAGCCTGAGTCACTATCTTTCAGAAGATTAACGCTCTGAATAGTACTTGTGCGTGTATTCCTTGACCATGCGATCCGTGGTGAATTGCGGTACCAGCGTGACCATGGCGCGGCGGATGCGTTGAATCCATTGGCGCGGGATGCCCTGTTCATCACGGTCGAAAAACATCGGGACCACCTGTTTGGTGAGTGTCTGGTAAAGATTCGCGCTGTCCAGACGGTCTTGTTCCTCGATGTTGTCGGGATGCGAATCCTCGCCGATGGCAAACCCGTTGGTTTTGTCGTAGCCTTCGCGCCACCAGCCGTCGAGGATGCTCAGATTCAAACAACCATGGCAGCCCGCTTTCATGCCGCTGGTGCCGGAGGCTTCGAGCGGCCGGCGCGGATTGTTCAGCCAGACGTCGCAACCGGAAGCCATCTGCCGCGCGACGTGAACGTCATAATTTTCGACAAACACGAGGTAACCGGCCAGTTCGCTGTGTTTGCTGAGGTGGATGATCTGCTGAATGAAACGTTTGCCCTCGTCGTCGCGCGGATGCGCCTTGCCGGCGAAGATGAACTGGACAGGCCGCTTTTTGTCGCGTGCCAGTTTCACAATGTTGTCAAACTGCTGGAAGATCAGCGGCGCGCGTTTGTAGGTGGCAAACCGGCGCGCGAAGCCAATGGTCAAGGCGTCCGGATTCAACAGGTGATCAAACCGGATGAAATCGCCCGGCCCGAGCCGCTGGTGCTGGAGCAACAGGCGGCGGCGGACGAATTCGATCATTTCACGGCGTAACCGATAACGCAGCGCCCACAATTCCTCGTCGGAGACAAAATCCGGGTCGGTCATTTTTTCCCAGAACTCGATCGAATTGACCGCGGCCGCCCAGTCCGAGCCGAATTTCTCGCGGCACGCGGCGGCCGCCTTGTCTTTGCCTTCCTTCAATCGCTTCCGCCAGAATTGTCGGACCGGCCCCTTCATCCAGCCCAGCAGATGGATACCGTTGGTGATGTGACTAATGGGAACCTTTTCAACGGGCACGTTCGGGTAAAGGTCATGCCACATGTGGCGGCTGACGTCACCGTGCAACTCGCTGACGCCATTGGCGGCATGCGACAATTTCAACGCCAGGACGGTCATGCAAAAGGACTCCTGCGCATCCTTCGGGTTTACCCGGCCCAGGGCCATGATGTCGTCAAAGGGCACCGTCAGTTGCGTGTGGAACAGTTGAAAGGCGTAATCCATCAGCTCCAGGGTGAAGCGGTCGTGCCCGGCTTCCACCGGCGTGTGCGTTGTGAAGATGCACTGCGCCCTGGTGGCCGCCTGGGCGTCGGAAAAGTTTTGGCCGGCGGCCATTTTTTCGCGGATCAATTCCAGCGTCAGGAAGGCCGCGTGACCTTCGTTCATGTGGAACACCGACGGTTCGACGCCGAGCTTGCGGAGCAGGCGCACGCCGCCGACGCCGAGCAGGATTTCCTGCATGATGCGCATGGACCGGTCGCCGCCGTAGACCCGCGCAGTCAAATCGCGAAAGTGCTGGGCATTTTCCGGCAGGTTGGTGTCGAGCAAATACACCGGCACCCGGCCGACGTTGACGCGCCAGGCCCGGAACTGGACGCGATTCATGTCAATCTCCGCCTGCAACACCAGGGGCTGGCCATCGGGGCCCAATACCGGTTCCAGCGGCACGTTTTGCGGATCAATCAGATTGTAGAATTCGGTCTGCCAATTGTTGTTGTCGACGGCCTGTTGAAAATAGCCTTCGCGGTAAAACAGGCCGATGCCGACAAAGCCGAGGCCGAGGTCGCTGGCGGATTTCGCGTGGTCGCCGGCCAGGATGCCGAGGCCCCCCGCGGAAATGGGCAGCGATTCGTGGAGGCCGAATTCGGCGGAAAAATAGGCGACGGGATGCTTGAGCAGGTGCGGCGCGTTC
>DATEGR010000487.1:0-9098 GCA_035279985.1 Verrucomicrobiia bacterium | reverse complement strand
ATCAGAGAGCTGAAACGCGCAGAGGTGCGAAGCCGTCGTGCTGAGCGGCGCTGGTTTCCACGGCTGGCCTGGGGATTGGTCACGGCCGCTTGCATCCTGATGGCTTTTGCGGTCGGCCATTGGCGCGGGCAGGTGGAAACAAAAACGGTCGCGTCGAGTGACATTCTGCAGAACGCGAAGTTGATTCGAGAAACGCTGGCGATGTTTCCCAACCGGGTGCGGGCCATTGTGTGCGATAAAAACGGGTTTAATCTGGTTTTGTCGGATCACAATGACGTACCGGATTCGACGCCAATTTATATTCGCGTTTGCGACGGCGAACAGTGCGCCGCCTTCGTGACCTTCAGCGGCCAGGAAATTGCCATGGCTGGCCAGGAAGTAACGGTGCTTTCCGATGGACGAGGTGGAATCATTTTGGAAGGAAAACAGTTCGTCTGGTCGAGCGACGAGCGGATGGCCATGGACAAAGGGCTTAAAATAGAAGCAAAAGCTTTGAGCCAATTATAAGGGAACGGAACTGCGATGAACAAATGGGCGATGTTTTTTTTGGTTCTGGCGGCAGCGGTAAAATCGCTGGCGGAGACGAATGTGCCGGTCCGGCTGGCTGTGGTTTCAGAAACCAGCGAAGCAATGACGGCGGGGGATGTTTTGACCGCCCAACTTTCAGGCAATCACAAGATCCAACTGCTGGAACGCGATCAAATTGAAAAGGTCTATCGTGAACAAGGAATGTCGGAGGCCAACCGGGATGATTTGAAGATCGGCCGGATTCTCGGCGCCGACGGTTTGCTGCTTTTGAACGTGGTGCGTACGCCGCAGACGACCAATTTGACAGCCCGTCTGATTGCCGTAAAACCGGGGGTGGTTCTGACGGACGGAAGTTTCCCCTGGCCCTTGAAAGATACTGCCCAATGGGCAGACTCCGCCGTCACCTATCTCGATTCGTTTCTGCCGAAACTGACCGTGCTGGCCAAAGACGCCATTCCCATCTCCCTTGTCAATTTGCGTGCCGCGGTTTCCTCCACGGATGAACAGGAAACAGAACGCGATTTGAAACTGTTGACCATTCAGCGCCTGAGTCAGGAGCGGCAGTTTTTTGTTTTGGAACGACAAAAGATGCAATTGTTAACCGAGGAAAAGGAATTGAAATCGGACGAATCGGCGTTTTGGGACGGCAGTTACTTGTTGGACGGCACCGTAGACCAAAACGGCTATTCCAGGGATACCGTCACCATCAATGCGCGGTTAACTCCACCGAAGGGAGGTGCGCCTTTGAGTTTTGAGGTCAGTGGCAGCCGCACCAATCTGGCGGAAGTCGTCAATCGATTGGCCATCAACGTCACCGCATTATTGAAAGTCAGCTCCACTGTCACGGAATGGAACGCTTCGGATGAAGCGGCGCAATATTTTGACGAGGCAAAATGGGCATTGCGCTGGGAAATCTATCCCGAGGCACAGGCGGCAGCAGATTCCGCCTGGGCATTGGGGAAAAGAGACTTGAACTGCGCTTTGGTGCGGGTGCGAGCGTATATGATGGAAACACTTTCGCGCGCCGAACCCTGCGAACAAGGCACGATTTACATATCCGGTGGCGAACCTGCGTCGGCATTGAATTGGGGCATTAAACATGTTTCCGATACTTACCTCGCGGCAGTTTTTGACAAGCGATATAGAGAAATTGACTATGCCGCGATAATCAGCCCGCCCGATCCGAAGGGCATTGATTCCGCAACCCATGCCTTGGAACTTTATTATGAGTACAGCCGAACTTCACCTGATGGGGAGCCAAAAGTATTGTGGCGAGGTGTTGGCTGGAACGACTGGCACAATTCAGATTGGTATAATCTCGGGATAGAAGACTTGGTCGCGGCATCGAAAGTTTTACAAAATTTCAACTTGGCTCCGCAATCGCAACCACCGGTTGCGGAAAAGCTGGCAGAATTGCGCGCGTTGGCGCGCAAGGTTGCCGGTTTTATTGCCGAGTCATCATCTGTTCATGGCAGTTATTTCGTCGGTGGTCGCATAGCGACCTACGATGAGTTGATCAATACCATCGGCGAAGAAAATTCGAAGCACGACCCGAGTATTTTTGGTTGCGAGTTGACTTGGGGTAGCTTGTGGCAGGAGAAGCCGGAAGACTGTGTTGAGGTCTATCGGGAACTGATGCAAAGTCCCGTTTTCTGCTATATCCACACCCGGCTCTGGCGTCGTAGTCCAGCCCTCCCTCGCGTAACCGCTTGGAATGAAGAGGATCGCAAACGCATTCCTGGTGTATGGACGAGTTTTATGCGTGAGTTAGACGACTCAAGCAATTTACTTCTCCGGCTGGAGGGACAAGCTTTGTCGGTGGTTGATGCCAAGGATGATTCGCAACTCGAATCGGCGTTCGACAAATTAATGGACGATATCGGTTCCAATCGAGCGGAGCTGGTAGCCAACAACGTGGATTTATTTTATTTAGATTGGAGGGTCAGGACTCTGCTTCACCCAGACGGAAGCTACACACCGACGCCAACCCTGGACAGGTTGGAAGCCCAATGTCGTACCAATTTCTTTCCCATGCTCGAAGCAATGGAACAGGAATATAGAAACAAGACCGTGTCCGGCGGGCGAACGGAGGAGGCCTTTGAAAAACAGGTGAAATTACTGAGAGACAACACTCCTTATGATTGGGTTCAATTCAACCGGGTTTTTGAGTCGCGAGATTACACCAAGGCTCAGGCGGCCGAACTCCTTCCCTTGCTGGTTGCGTACCAATCGAATCTGATCGCCCGGGCGAAAGACAAGCCGGCCCAGGATCGATTTAAAGCAGAAAGTGCCACCAATTGGATCGATTTCTACGTCGGCAAACCTGCGAAGGAAATTCTAAACCCAGCCACGCCACCACCGCGTCCGCAAGCTCAAGCTCAAGCATCGAAACCCGCTGCGGCAGCACGAGTTGCCGTGACGGCACCAGTCGCCGTCAAGGCACCGGACGAACTGGCTACGAACATTTTGCTGGTCAACCGTTTTTTGAAAATTCCGGTTGATCGGCTTCAGGGTAACAATGTCTCCGGAATTCAAATCTTTGCTGAACGCTGGAGCGAAAGGAAACTGTTGGTAGGGCTGCAATACAGCGAGGAGGTTTATGAGTTTGATCAGCAGGGCAATTGGAAATCCACCAGCACAAAACCACGACTCGTTATCGCCCTATTTTATCCTGATACCGGCAATTGGGACTTGGTCAAGTGTCCGGATTTGGACGAGATTAATTTAATCAAGTTAAGACTTCAAAATGCCAACTGTCGCATGATTCTATTTCAGGGCAGCCTGTTTTCGTGCGAAGCGGGACAGTTGCAAAAGTTCGATTTCCGGCAAAGCCAATGGCAGAATCTGGAGATTCCCGCTCAAAGCAGCTATGACTTGTTCACCGTCGCTGGCCATCTTTTGGCGACCGACGCGAACACCATTCTCGAAATTACCGACGAAGGGAATGGCACACGCATTCTGGCCAGCACCCGCCGCCACCCCGCTGAGTCGGTATTGGACTCGCTGGATGACCTTGGTTTTCGCTCGCCATTGGCCGGAGGAGCGCCTTCACCGCCGGGATTGTTTTCCGGGCCGGATCGTTCGATTTATGCCAGCATTGGGAAGAAGATCTTCAGTTGGAACGGGAAGGATTGGCACGAAGTTTTCAACCTGAACCTTTCTGAGCCGCCGGAGATTTTTACGGATGCGGTCGTTTTCCGCTCCATTCCTTCCTGGGGTTCCGATGACCATGCCCAGCTATGGATCTGGAACAGGAACGAGTCGGCGCCCGAACTGGCTCTTTCCGACCCGCCGAAGCCACATCCGGGTATTTTCAGCCCGATACGCGGACCAGGCGGGCCAGCTGTAACCGCGCGCCCCGTCTGGAAATCGCTGGCGAGTGACTATCTGACGCGCTCTGCTGCGACTTTTTACAAATCAAACCTTTATTTCTTTGTTGATCACTGCGTCATCACCAACACAGGCGGGCATTGGACGGCCATGGAAAAGGACGGCTATCATGCCAAGCTGGTTTGCTTGAGCCGGGATTTGGCTGAACCGATCATCGTGCCTTTGAAGTTTGATGTGGAACGCGGAGTGCCCCCGCTGCAAAGCCTCAGTGAACACAACGAACCGTGGCTGGCCATGGACCCTTCTTCATCCACCACGACCATGAGTTTCTCCCATGAAAAACTTTATTTAAGCCAGCGCAATACGCCAGGTATTTGGGCGGTTCCCATTTCTGAAATTGAAACTGCTGTCGCAGAACAAAAACAAGCCTGGTTCGCCAGAATGGCACTGGAAAAACAACAAGCCCGCGCGGACGAAGCAGAACAGCGCAAGATTCTGGCGCAGCGGCACAAGGATCTGCTGGCCAAATATGATCTGAATCACAATCGGAAGATTGACCTGGAAGAACGGGAAGCAGCCTTGGACGACCTCGCTTTCGTCGAGTCCGAATTGGATACGATTGACGCCAATCATAATGGCCTGCTTGATCCGGTGGAGCTTGCCTGTTTTGATGCCAATCGGAACAAAATATTGGAGCCAAAGGAACAGGCGGGAATTGACCTCGCCGAGCATTTGTTGGCTGAAAGGCTCCTGAAGAAGTTTGACGCAAATGGCGATGGTGTTCTTGACCGCGACGAATTCAATAGTTTGCGGCAGTCCTGTGGTTTGGAGGACAACACTCGAGGTTTCGCTCCCTTTCCGACAGCCTCCTTGGCGGACGAAAACCGTGATGGCCAGATTGACTTGAAAGAATTGGAGTCGTTCCTGACGCAACAACTACGTCAGGAACTCCGTCCCCGCGGAGCGGCCGGGGCAGCCTTGTTTAGGAGGCTGATAGCCAATCACAACAGGACCATTGACTCACGGCAAACATTCAAGGCTTATGTGGAGTTCTATTGGCAGAATCCGGACAGTGCTACCAGCGGAAATCAAACAATGAGACCCAATAACCCCAATCCGTAATTTCCGTCAAAGGATATCCTGGTCTGAATGGTCATAACCATTGGAAATGAAATTGTTCAACCCATGGCTGTTGCTGGCGCTGGCTGGTTGTTGGCCGGGCGTGGCCCGGGCACAATTGCAACTATTGCCCGATCGCGAACCGCAACCGGTGTTCGCCGGGGATGCGCGGAAAATCGCCGTCGTCTGGCACAATGCCGGCTGGCAGCCGGCCAATGCCGAAATTCACACGCGGATTTTTCAAACCACTTTGGCGACAGTGGTTCAGCTTGGTGAAAGCTCATGGAAGAAACTTCAAGTGTTGCCGGGACAGACGGTTCTGGAATCGGCAAAATTTGATTTCCCTGACGTGAGGGCGGAAACCAAATTCCTTGTTCAATGGCTCGAAAACACAAACCGCATTATTGGCGTGACCGAAGTGCGGGTTTATCCAACGAATTTGCTCGGGCAATTGAAGCCGCTGGCCGAAAATCGGTCCCTGGGTGTTTTTGATCCGCAAAATCATCTCAAACCGTTGCTGAAAAACGCAAGGGTGGATTTTGTGGATTTGGGCAATGCCGAGCTGGAACATTTCCCGGGCAAGCTGGCCATCATCGGTCCGTTTGCGTTGAAGGCGCAGGCTCCCGATGGCTTGGCAAGACGAATCAAGCTGCTTGCCCAAAAGGGTGCGGCCGTGGTTTGGCTTCTGCCGCCGGACTCCAGCGAAAAACTACAGCCATCCTTTTATCTGGTGCCGGAAGGTTTGGGTGTGGTGGTGGTGGCACAGTCCGCTTTGGTTCCTGACTTGCCGGTAAATCCAGAATCGCAATTGCACCTGCTCAATTTTTGCGAACTGGCGTTACAGCCGCAGTTTTTGACTTTGCCTGATTTGGCCTCACAACCCTAAACTTGAAAAATAATGAACCCCAAAATCGCTTCGACTTTCGTCCTGCTTTGCGTGGCGACGACAATTTTCGCCCAGGTACCAAAACCAGTCACTGTCGCGGTCTATGATTTTACGTGTCCTGACAAGGATACGACCGGCAATTACGGCAACAAAGTGACCGCGCTGGTCACCGCCGATCTGACCGCCGAGCCCGATCTGGTGATGCTGGAGCGCGCAGAAGTGAACAAGGCGCTTCAAGAACAGGCTTTTGGTGATTCGGGCATGGTCAGTTCAGACGTCGCCGCCAAAATCGGCCAAATTACTGGAGTAAAAGTCTTGATTGCGGGTCAAGTGTTTGAGGTGGGTGAAAATCATGTAGTGATTGTCGCCGACATTATCGGAACAGAAACGGCCCGTCTTTACACTGCAAAAGTAGAAGGGGCTCCGAATGAGTTGATGAATTTGACTTCCAAACTTGCACAGAAAATATCGCAAACCATCAGTCAACAGTCCACCAATCTTGTAGCCCCGACGGAAAAATCGCATGCAGATCGTTTAGAACGACTGGTAAAGGGCATTAAAGGCAAAAACCGTCCCACCGTGTCCGTGAAAATTACACAATATAACCATTATGGAACCCGATGGCCTGATTCTGTGGCGGAAAACGAATTCGGTGCAATTTTGTTGAAAGCCGGGTTTAAAGTGGTTGACGATAATTCCAATCAGAAGCCAGACATGGAAATTAGCGGTGATGCTACCACAACCTGGGGTGAAGCTAACACACAACGCGGTGGTTTGCTTTCAATTCGCGCATCCATTGCGCTGAAAGTTCAGGAAAGAAAGACGGGCACTATCATAACTTTGGACCATCAGGAAAGCGCTGCTACCGGTATTGGTGAGACCGTTGTTGACCGAATGTCCCAGGTCAATGCCGTGGATGATTTGGCCGGGAGAATCCTGCCTTTGCTCGCAAAATAATGCAACCAAAATGAATTTATGAAAACATTTCTGAAATTTACGTTGATGGCCGCGCTATTGTTGTCTGCTGGAAAAACAATTGCCGCCGATGAAATTCTCACCGTCGCCGTTTTTAATTTTGAGTCGAAGGACGAAGCCGTACACGATCTCGGACCCAAGGTTGCCGATCTGATCAGTGCCAATCTGTCCGCCGAACCGGACATCATCACCGTAGAACGCGCAGAATTGGAGAAGGCATTGGGCGAACAGGAACTGGGTTTGTCGGGGACGGTCACGCCGGACAGCGCGGCGAAGGTCGGACAGTTGACCGGGGCGAAAGTGCTCGTGACCGGGCGCGTTTTTGAGGCCGATAACCAGCTATTTATTGTCGCCAAAATCATCGGCACGGAGACCAGCCGGGTTTATGGCGATCTGGTCAGCGGGCCAGTGCAAGGTTCGCTGGCGGATATGTCGGCGAAAATGGCAAAAAAAATTGCCGCCGTGGTCGAGAAAAAGGGCGATACCCTGGTGGCCAAAGTTGAATCGCGCGACGAACGGATTGCCAACCTTAAAAAGGAACTGAGCGACAAAAAACTTCCAGCCGTTTCCGTGAAAATTGCCGAGCAGCACTTCGGGCGGTTTGTGATTGATCCGGCGGCCCAGACCGAGCTGTCGCAGATATTGCAGCAATGCGGTTTCACGGTCGTGGACGATCTTTCGACCAACAAAACGGACATTGCCATCACTGGCGAAGCGTTCAGCGAATTCGGGATGCAAAAGGGCAACTTGAAAAGCTGCCGCGCGCGGATTGAAATCAAGGCGCGCGACGTGGCGAGCGGGAAAATTCTGGATGTTGACCGGCAAACCAGTGTCGGGGTGGACTTGGCCGAGCACGTGGCAGCTAAAACCGCCTTGCAGAATGCGGCGGACGAACTGGCCGAACGGGTAATTCCCAAAATGGTCCAATGAAATTCCAACGACTTTGCCGGGCGCTGGTTTTTCTTTTCCTGGCAACGGATACCTGGGCTGCCACGACCGTGGCCTTGATGGATTTTTCCACAGATGACAATTCCTATCGTAGCGCGCAGTCAGCCGTCGAGTTCACCACTATTTTGCAGGTGCAACTGGCGGATGTATCGGGCATAGAATGGGTTGAACGCGGGCGATTAGACCAGGCACGCCGCGAACTGGAACTGTCGGCGATGGAGGCTCCAGGTGGCGTTCCGTATATCCGTTTGGGAAAATGGGTCAAGGCTGACTGGATGGTTACCGGACAGTTTTCAGTGGATGATCGGAACCGCCGCACTTTGTTTCTTGAAATTACTGACCTGCAACACGCGGATGTGCTGGCCAGTCAAAGGCTTATCTTCCCGACGAACGTGGTTTCCCAAATAAAGCTTGAAATGCCGCAGGTGGATTTCGCTGCCCAGACTTTGCGCCGGCTGCTGTCCAAAGCGCATTTGCATCAGGAACAAATGGCGGACAAGGTTCTGGTGGCACCGCTCTTTTTGGCGGATGTAACACGCTTCGGTCACGGTTTTGGATTCTCTCGAAACACCGTAATGTTGGAAAAGGACCTGAACGATGCTCTCGAACGTGCTGCAACGGCCGATGGTCACGTCCACCTGATCTCTTTTCCCGAGGCTTATCGGTCCTTGAATGAATCGGAAATGGTGCTCAACGGCCTGATTGAAGCCGACCGAAACGCCTGGCAACAAACCGCCGACCTTTATGTTTGGGGAACCTGTGCCACAACAAGTAGAATGGTGCCTGGCAAGCTGCCTGAAGAAAAAATGGAAATCATGCTGCACATTTGGAATGGCGCTTCGCAGCCCATGATTCTCAAGGAAGAACTGCCCGCTCGCGCCCAGGCGAATCAAATTGAAACAGCCATGGAACATTTGGCCAATCAGGTGATTGCCGACGCTCATAAACACACGATTCGAGCCAACCCCGACGCCATTTCGCGCCAGATTGCCGAATCACTTCTCCAGGCGTATGACCAAATGACTTTGGGTACGCCACACAACCGTGAGGATTTCGGACTGAATGATCCCGAAAAATTTCTGCAAACAATTCACATGCTGGAAACAGCCTGTTTTTTTGACCCGGATAATGTGAACGCTCGCGTGCTCTACATCACCTGCCGTTGGGGCTTTTGGATGGATTTCACATTCAAGGTAAAAAATGAATTCTGGTCCAAATGGCGCCGCAGCCAGGCCTGGGGGCAATATGTGGAACAATTTGGGTTAAAACCGGTCGCGATCGAGCTGCCCTTCCCTTACCAGCAGGAGGACGG
>DATEGR010000486.1:0-7911 GCA_035279985.1 Verrucomicrobiia bacterium | reverse complement strand
GCCATGCGTCGGGTCGCTGCCGCCAATCTTTACGGACAGGCGGATCGCATACGGCGTGTTGGACGCGTCGCTTTGAAAATAGGTGAACGTCTTGTCGAGATTCCCGGTGAATTTCTGCGGCCAATGGCATTGCTCGCAGGTCTCGCGCGCCGGACGCAAATTTTTGATCGGCGTGGTGATCGGACGCGGATACTTGTTGAAGGCGACGGCATAGACCTGATACGAGCCGGAAAGCTTGGAGCGGACAAACCAGGTGGCACCCGGGCCGACATGGCACGCGACGCAGGCCACCCGCGCGTGCGGGCCGTGGTCGTGAGTCGTCAATTCGGGCTTCATCACGCTGTGGCAGGTTTCGCCGCAAAACTGCACGGACTCGGTAAATTGGAACGTGTTGTAACTGCCGACCGCCGAAACCAGCAGAAAGGTCACACTGCCGGCCAGGAAGGCGACCATGATCCGCCGGTCGCGCGGGCGCGAGAGGTCAATTTGCACCGGCGCCACCCACAAGGCGCTTTTCGCGCGCCGGCGCCGCTCACGAAAAATCCCAACCACCGTCAGCAGCAGTCCCAGGACCAAAAAGCCCGGGGCGACCATCCAGGTCAAAATGCTGATATAGGGATTCGCGAAGTTCGCGAGGGTATCCAGAACGAACAACAGCAAAAAGGAGAACAGGCCGCCGATGACGATGACCAATCCGCTCAGGCTCATCCAGTTGCGTAACAGGGACGAACGCACCGGCGCGGGTTCTGGATTTTCTGGTTTCATAAAACGGGCACTGCGGCAATCAATTCAACTGCAAGGAATATTATCCGTCCAGCCTTCGTTGACGCCGCCAATCTTGCCAAAGGCTGAACGTTTCTTGTTTTTGCGGGAGCAAACTCCGTGGGGTAATGAAGCTACGGTTCAATGGGGTTGGCCCATGGCTGCGGCGTGCGGACCGGGTTCGCTGGCGGGCAGACGTTCGGACAGAAACAGTTTCACCAGCACCGTCAGGATGATGAACGGCAGGCACATAATGACGGCACTGATGAGCCAGCCTTCCTGTCCGGCAAACTCCATTTTGTAACTCATCACGCCGCGCAGGCTCTTGGAGAAAAACTGGCCGCCCATGACCACGTTCCAGCGCATGGCCAGCACGCCGATCAGGATCATCGCGCCGCTGCCGAAAATCATGCGCCGCCGGACCAGCTCCGGCACGCGCCGGCGCAGAAGTTGGAGCGACCCCAGCAGCAACAGCGGCACCAGCGTGCCGATGACCACCTGGCCAAGGTTCAGCGTGTAAAAAAGTTTCTCGCGGATCATGGTCTGCAATACCGCGAACCCTTCCTCCGCCGCGAAACCGCGGTGCAGCACGTCCAACGTTTCCACGACCGCATCCACCACCAGCGCGTAGAAGAGAAACATCGCCATCGTGTCCAGGCAGCGCATGTCCACGGTCTTGCGGCGAATCCAGGTCAGGACCAGGTAATTGAACACGCACAGCGCGATGCCCGACACGATGGCGGACAGAATGAACATGATCGGCATCAGGACATTGCCCCACCAGGGATTGGCCTTGATGGAGCCGAAAATGAAACCGACATAGCCGTGCAACAAAAAGGCGGAGGGAATTCCAACAATCGAAAGGATCCACTCCATCTTCATGTCCAGCCGCACACTTTGCTCCGACACATCGGTCACGCCCAGGGTCAGCGCCCGGTAGAGGAGGCCCCGAAAGCCAGGGGTGACTTCCGACCATTTCACCAGGTCCTGCCGGAAATCAAACCACAGTTCCAGCAGCAGGACCGCCATCAAATACCAGGCATAGACAAAGCCGAAAACCGCCATGGGCGAAGTCAGGTGCGGTGTCATCATGATTTCGTAGTTGCGCTCGGGATGCCCCAGGTGGAACAAAAGCGGCAGTGGCGCGCAGAGCAGAAAGGCAAAGGCCGTCAACATCGAAAGCCGATACACCGGCGCCAGCGCCTTCACATTGAACACGCGCACCAACGAGGCCATGATGAAGGCGCCCGCCACCAGTCCGGTGATGTAGGGATAAATGACAATCAGCGTGCTCCAGACCGGGTGAAGGGTGGCTTCATTGGGATACACATAACCTTGAAAGGTGGGAATCGCTTCCGCCACGCTGTTCGTCAACTCGGTTGTCATCTTACCTCCTCATCCAGCCCGGCGTACAGGACGCGCGGACCGGTTCCCAAATGCGGCTTGAGCACTTGCGTGCGGTTGCTTTCATAAAATTTCCGAAGCGGATCGTCCGGCTGGAGATTTTTCAGGTCGCCGAAAATGCGCGCCTCCGCCGGACAAATTTCCACACAGGCCGGCTTCAAGCCACGGGTGGTGCGATGGTAACACAGCGTGCACTTTTCGGCCGTGTGGGTGACCGGGCTTAAGAACCGCGCGCCATACGGGCAGGCTTGAACACAAAAGGCGCAGCCAATGCAGTAATTCTTGTCAACCAAAACCGCCCCGTCCGGCGCCTTGAACGTCGCGCCGACCGGGCACACCTGGACGCAGGGCGGATGTTCGCACAGGTTGCACAGCTTGGGCACAAAGAACGATTGCTCGATCTGGTCTCCCGGCACCGGACACTCCGGAAAGCCGTGCATTCCGCCCTCGGGTGAATCCACCAGCGTTTCGCCGCGGGTTTCCGCCGAGCCGGGTTTCGGCCTGGTGATGATGTAACGCTCGACCCAGGTGCGGTAATAAGGTCCCTGGGGGACGTCGTTTTCCTTTTTACACGCCTCGGCGCACAAACCGCAGCCGATGCATTTGGTGGCGTCAAGGCAGATCAGCCATTTGTGCTCGGTCGGGTCGTATCCCTTGGGCGCGCCGGAAGAGGTGAAGAAATTTTGCACCGCCGCCTTGGCGGTGCGCGCCACGGGGAGCGCCAGCACGCCCGCCAGGACGGCGCCCAGCCGTGCCAGCGCGCCGCGCCGGTTGAATTGGGTTTTCATGGGCTTTGGCTCGGTTGATGCGGCAGGTGGCAATCCGTGCACTTGTCGCCGTAGTGATTTTTCACGACAATTTGCTTGAACCAGGCGGGCCGCGACGGATTGGCCTCGTGACAGCGCAAGCAGAGACTCCCCGGTACTTTCATCGGAACCACGTCGTGATTGAGCGCGTGCTCGCGATTCGCGCCATGACAGGCTTCGCAGGAAAGGGTCTTGTGTTCGAATCCGTCGAGCTTGTGCTGGATGTCGGCGTGACATTCAGCGCACGCCTTTTTTCCGGCAAAGACCGGTGTACGCGAGGCGATTTCCTCCAGCGCCGCCCCGCGATACCACCCGTAGGCGCCAAACGACTGCGGCACGAGCAGCGTGCGCGCGACCAGGTAGGTTCCCACAATGCCCAGGGTCAATAACACCAGCCGAAGAATCTGCGGTGGTAATCTGAAGCGGCGCATGGTTTGGGGGTTCTAAACCCGCATTACGCGTTACGGTTTGATACTGCGCACGTGAGCAATCAGAGCCTTGACTTCGTCGTCGCTCAATTTGTCGCCGAAAGCCTTCATCTTGAGCTGGCCGTCCTGGGTAATGCCTTCCTTGATGGTCTTGGCGGCCTGGTCGTCGGTGAAGGAGGCCTGGGCTTTGGGATCAGTAAAGTCCTTGATCTGCAGCTTGCGGCCGATCGTGGTTTGTCCTTTGCCGTCCTTGCCGTGGCACATGGCGCAATTTTTGTCCCAGTTTTGCTGAACGTCACCCGCCGCCGCAGTCCAGCCAGCCGCACCCGCCAGCACTGACGCGACCACTATCATTTTTATTGGAGTTTTCATAACAAGTATGGTTCTAACCGGATTTTGCACGGCCTCGGTTTGCCCGAAAACCGGTGATCTCAGGCTCGTTCGTACCCACGGGAGAACGATTGAGCCGTTTAGCGACCATCGCTGAATCTGACGCGGTTTTCACTATGTAAGAACAGTCCCCGAAAAGACAAAGAAACGCTCACCTTCCCTTGTTCTTTACTATACTAAAATTGAGTAATGCAGAACAATAAAAAGTTATTATGTTATATCAACACATCAGTTAAAATGATTATAGTGATTCCATCTTTAAGGTGGCGCGGACATGCTTGTGGGTCTGTAGAAATCATGGAAATAGGAGACGGCACCCCGATTTAATACCAGTTTCGGTTTGAAATTGCACTGTAGCGGCGCTCTAGGAGCGCCGTTCTGATTATTCCTCGGCGGTCGCAGACCGCCGCTACAACTCGCAGCGAATAGTGCAGTTTCAAGCCAAACGTGGTATAAGCTCCCTCTCCGCCAACGAAGTTGGGGGAGAGGTGGAGTTTAAGCGGTGTGTTCCGGCTTCATGGGCAGACCAGAATCCCATGTACGGATTGCTGCGGGGCAGAAACAATTCGGTGGCAAACCGGGAGAGACAGGAAAACACATTACCACCGCAAACACGACGCCAGCCAGACTGAGCCAGTTCCTGAATAAAGCATCCCCCCGGGAAGGCGTTGACTTCTTCAGTCCTAATGACCGGTTAGAAGCGCGCCGACACTTTACAATCAAACCGGCACATGCCGGCTTTGCTTTGGCATCCCGGTCTGCTTCCCTCGTCGGTTGAACGGAGTTGAAACGGCGCTCTAGGACGCCGGTTTGAACGACCGGACGTGCGCCACCAGGGCCTTGACGTCGTCGTCGCTGAGTTTGTCGGCGAACGCCTTCATCTTTACCTGGCCATTGTCGGTGACACCTTCCTTGATGGCTTTGGCGGCCTGGTCATCGGTAAAGGACGCCTGGACCTTGGCATCGGTCAAATCTTTGATGGTCAACTTGCGCCCCATCATGGTCTGGCCCTTGCCATCCTTGCCGTGGCAGGCGGCACAATTCATGTTCCACGTTGCCGTGGCATCGCCGGCCACGGCGGACCAGCACAACGCGCCTCCGAACAGGCAGGCCATAACCATCGTTTTTCCAAGAGGTCTCATTTTCATTTTCATAATCTCTTTACTAAAGAAGCCCCGGGCGGCTTTGTCAAATTAAACCTCAGCCTCAGCCGGCCACCCATTTTCCGTTGGGACTTTGATTGGCCGACCCGCCGCCGTTATTCGCTGCAGCTTCATCGCGCTTACAATTTAAAGATGAAGGCAAACCGCGCCACCCTTCGATTGCTCTTTACTACACGGAAATTGATTCACGCATCACAAAAAAGTTTATTGTGTGTCTATTTTAAATCACTTTAAATAATCGTATTATCGGTGATCGGTATGCAAGGTCGGAGGTAGTGTCCTGATTTGTAGGTGACGAGGTAACTAGTCGTTGGGACAAGCACTCCTTATCCCGCATTGCGGGATGCCCTACTGCCAAATCAAGACACGACCAGGTCGAGCCGGCGCTTGCGTCGGACGCGGAAAAATGACTTCCTGTAAGGCAACAGGGTTCAGGCGGTTGCCCGTTTTTATGAAAGACCATCCCATCCAGAGCCCGAAGACCGATCGTCGAAACCCGGCCGGAAGGATTTTGCGGGAAGCCGTGCTCGTGGCGGTCGTGGGCGCCGTTTTCGCGTTTGCCGCCAATCAGGTTTCTCCGCGCGGTTTGTCGCTGGCCCGGAATTATTTTCCCACGGGGCTCAATGACGCGATGCGGGCAAGTGCCAGTGCCCACCCGCCGGAAGCTGTCGCCGGCACCAATTCCACGACACCTTCTTCCCCGCCGTCGCTCGCCGTACAGATGCAGCAAAAAGGATTGCAGTTGATTGACGGCCATCAGGCCGTGCAATTCTTTCACGACTCGCATTTGAAATCCGGAACCATTGCCTTCCTGGATGCCCGCGATGACGAACATTACCTGGCGGGACATATTCCCGGGGCCTGTCAATTTGATCCGTATCATCCGGAGAAATATTTTCCCGCCGTGCTGCCGGTCTGCCAGGCGGCGGAACACATCGTGATTTACTGCCATGGCGGCGATTGTGACGACAGCCAGACGGCCGCGCTCCTGTTGCGGGACGTGGGGGTGGCAAAGCAGAAGCTGTTCATTTTTGCCGGCGGCATCACCGAATGGACCAACAATCATCAACCGCTGGAAACCGGTGCGCGCAACAGCGGTAACTTGAGCGTCACCATTCAATGACCGGCGATTACCCCATCCGCAGTGTTTCCGTCGTCAACCTTTTCACCGTGCTGGCCCGATGGTCGCTCGGCGCATCATTTCTTTTCCTGGGTCTGGCCAAGGCGTTGCACCCCGTCGATTTTTTGAAGCTCGTGCATCAGTACGACCTGACGCAACACGCCTGGCTGTTGAACCTCATCGCCGCGTCGTTGCCGTGGTTCGAAATGTTTTGCGGGTTGTTGTTGCTGGCCGGCGTGGCGGTGCGCGGGACGGCTTTGACCCTGGCGGCCATGCTGGTGCCGTTCACCCTGCTGGTGTGGCATCGCGCCGTGCTGCTGCATGCGGCGCAGGACATCCCCTTCTGCGCGGTGAAATTTGACTGCGGCTGCGGCACCGGCGCGGAATTCATCTGCCATAAACTGGTGGGAAATTGCCTGCTGACCGTGCTGTCGCTCTGGTTGTTGGCGGGGTGGGGGCGTCAATTTTGCCTGCGCTACCACCTGTTCGATCGTTGAAGAAGAAAAGGGTTTTAAGAAAACATGTAGCCGCCGCCGTCAGTCGGCGCAAATCAAACAAAGGGGAAATAATATGGCGCGAGTTTCAAACTTTTGGACTTTTCCTGCCTCTTCGTTCTCTTTGAAATCTACTGTTTAATTTTTTTACAGTAGCAAACGAAGGAAACGAAGAAAAGACACCGCTCATGTAACCGCAGATAAACGCAGATGAACGCGGATTTAACAGCCGCAAAAAGGCACAAAAGCGAAAAGTCTATTACAGAAGGAAACGGAGGAAACAAAGGCGGGGAACCTTGGAACCGACTCATTCCTGGTTTGTGTAAAAAGTGAGGTCTGATACCACGTTTGGCTTGAAACTGCACTATTCGCTGCGAGTTGTAGCGGCAGTCTGCGACCGCCGAGGAATAATCAGAACGGCGCTCATAGAGCGCCGCTACAGTGCAATTTCAAACCGAAACTGGTCTGACCCCTTGCCGGCGGACCATTCCAAAGTTTCTGAACCAGTACACCGGGTGTGCTCATTTGCGGGAACGGAGCAGATTTCGCAGCCGTTTGGTCGTCTTCTCGCGATCAAGCCGGCTCGCGGCGACATCCAGCGTCAGCACCTCCCACTCCGGCCCGTCGGCCTTTGGTTTAGTGCCATTCAACCGCAGGAAAACCAGGCACGCGCCCAGCGCCGTCCGTTTGTTGCCGTCAATGAACGGATGATTGCGGCACAGATAAAACAGATACGCCGCCGCCACCTCGGCCAGATCCTTGTAAGGTGACTTGCCGCCAAAACTGGCCTGGGGCGCGCCCACGGCTGATTCGAGCAGGGCCATTTCCCGCACACCGTCCGACCCGCCAAACTTCGCAATCGCCTCGGCGTGAATCTCCCGCACGATGTCAACCGTGAGATGGAAACAATTCTCCGGCGTGGCCCTCATGCCAGCCTCTTCATCGTCCGGGCGTAATCCTTCATCGTCGCTTTGATGACCCGCGACACTTTTGCGCGCGCCACCTTCGGCCGCAGCGGCGTCAACACAATCGTGCCGCCTTCGTGCAGGGTGATGCTCACCTGGTCGCCCACCTTGAGGCGCGCCAGGTCCATCAGCGCGGAGTCAAACATCAGCCCCTGCGAGTTGCCGATTTTCGTAATCGTCTTGGTCATGCCGTTAAACTATGTTTTACACAGGATTTTGTCAAGCCGGTTGCAGCTTTGATTTGATGCAAACCACGTTGTAAAAGGTCGTTGCAGACTTGTTTTTCGTTCCAGCAAGCCTTGCCGGCGAATCTCGGCTTCAATCTCGTCCGGATTCAGGAACACGCCCAGCAGTACCGGGGGCAGGACGGCTTTCAAAG
>DATEGR010000485.1:0-5301 GCA_035279985.1 Verrucomicrobiia bacterium | reverse complement strand
CATTTATCTGTTTTGGAACCTCGCCGCCGGCACCGCCGGAATTTTCAATCCCTACTTTATCAAAACACTCCATGCCGCCAGCCAGGCCGCGAGCGTCGGAATGTACAGCTCGGCGTTTGTCATCGCCATGATCGTCGCCGTGACGGTGTTCATGCGCTTTGCCGATCGCAATTACGCTACACGCAGAAGGCTGTGGGGCGTGGGCGCCGTCATGCAAATTGTCGCTTACGGACTGTTTCTCGTCCTGCCATTCAATATCCCGACGATCATCACCAATATCCTGTTGTTCGCCGCCGGCGGGGCATTGGCAGGGGAGGCGTTCTACAAAGTCTTCAGCCAGGAACTCTTTCCCACCCTGCTGCGCGGGACGGCGCAAGGCATTACCTTTGGCGTTGCCCGGACCTTGCTGGGTGTCTGGAGTTTCTTCGTGCCGGCCCTGGCCAAAGCCGGGATCGGTCCGGTCGCCGCGCTGCTGACATTGTTCCTGGTCATCAGCGGCGCCGTCGGGTTCTTTTTCATGCCCGATACCTCCGGCAAAACCCTGGAGCAAATCGAAGTGGAGCGTGCCCGCCCATGAGTTCGTCCGACCCGCTCAACCACATCCGCATCGCCCACCTGCGCTGCGAATACCTCGTCGCGCCGCTCGGCATTGACGAGTGCGCGCCGCGCCTGAGCTGGACCATCGAGTCCAATCGCCGCGGCGCCCGGCAGGTTGCCTGGCGTGTGCGCGTCGCCAGCACAGCCGAAAAACTGGCCGGGAACGAATGCGATTTATGGGACAGCGCCCGGGTTGAGAGCAATCAAACGACCCATATCGTTTATACCGGCCGGAAATTGCGCTCGCGCGACGTGTGCCACTGGCGCGTGCAAGTCTGGGACGAAACCGGCCGGACCGCCCGCTCCCAGCCCTCGTTCTGGACGATGGGATTGTTGAAAAAATCCGACTGGCGCGCGCGCTGGATTGCCGCCAATCCCGAAATCATCAAGCGCGACCGGGACGCCGTTGCGCCGACACTGACGGACCCGGGTACGCCGGCCTATTTTCGCAAAGCCTTCAAGGTGACCGGCGCCGTCAAACGCGCCACGCTCTATGCCAGCGCGCGCGGTTTGTTCGAGTTGCGCCTCAACGGCCGGCGGGTTGGTAAAGATGCCTTTGCCCCGGAATGGACCGACTACGACAAACGCATCCACTACCGCACCTATGATGTCACCGGTCTGGTCTCCCGCGGCAGCAACGTCATTGGCGCCATCCTCGGCGACGGCTGGTGGAGCGGCTACGTCGGCTGGCAGGAGACACGCGGGCGCTACGGCAGTCTGGAAAACAGCCTGCTGATCCAACTGGAAATGGCATTGGCCAACGGCAAACTTGTTATGGTCGGCACCAACAACACCTGGGGGTGTAACACCGGACCGATTCTCAGTTCCGATTTCATGATGGGCGAGACCTTTGACGCCCGGCGCGAACGCAAAGGGTGGGATTCGATTAAATTTTCCGCCGAAGACTGGCTCCCCGCCCGCGAAGTGGCCGCACCGGCGCATGGTAGCCGACGACGTGAGGAGGCGGACACGGCAGATCCGGGGCATCCGCCTCCTTACATCGTCGGCTACGAAGTTCGTCTGGTTGCCCAACGTTCCGAGCCGGTGCGTATCACCGATACCATCGCGCCGGTTTCCGTGAAAAAAATCCGGACCGGTGTTTTCATCTACGATCTCGGACAGAATATTACCGGTTGGGTGCGCCTTCGGGTGAAAGCGCCGGCCGGGACGCGCATCCGGCTCCGGCACGGCGAACGGCTTAATCCCGACGGCACACTTTACACCGACAACCTCCGCCGGGCGAAGGCCACCGACGTTTACATTTGCCGGGGCGGCGGCCAGGAAGTCTGGGAACCGCACTTCACCTTTCACGGATTCCAATACGTCGAGTTGACGGGGTTGCCTGCCGCGCCGAAGCCGAGTGGCGGAGGCGGGCCGTCCGCGCCCGGCCAGGACGCGGTCACCGGTTGCGTGGTCCATTCCGCGACCACGCCCGCCGGCTGTTTTGAATGTTCTCACGCCGGCGTGAACCGGCTTTGGCTCAATGGCCTCTGGTCGCAGCGCGACAATTTTCTCACTGTGCCCACGGACTGTCCGCAACGCGACGAGCGCCTCGGCTGGATGGGCGATGCCCAGGTGTTTCTCCGCACGGCGAGTTACAACATGGATGTCGCCGCGTTTTTCACCAAGTGGATGGTTGACGTGGAAGACGCGCAGACTGCCGACGGCATCTTTCCCGACACCGCGCCGCGCCTGCGCGAAGGCAAAAACTTTGCGGGGTTGGATGGCTTGGGCGGCGCCGCCGGCTGGGCTGACGCCGGTATCATCGTGCCCTGGACGATTTGGCAGGTTTATGGCGACCAGCGGATTATTGAGCGTCATTGGCGGGCGATGACGGCGTGGCTGGACTGGGTGGAAAGGCACAATCCGGATGGCTTGCGCACTCGCGAACTCGGCAACAATTACGGTGACTGGCTCTGCATTCCCAGTGACACCACTTTCCGCACGCATTCGCCGATGAAAAATTTACTGGCGACGGCTTATTGGGCCGATGACGCGGCCAAGATGGCCCGCATGGCGCGTGAGCTTGGTCGTGAGGCGGAGGCGAAGCGGTTTCAGGCGATGTTCGAGAAAGTGCGCGCCGCGTTTCAGAAGGAATTCCTCCGCGAAGACGGCCGGTTGACCGTCGAGACCCAGACCGCCTATCTGCTGGCGCTCGCGTTCCATTTGCTGCCCGAAGACGTCCGCACCCGAGCTGCCGGACGGCTCGTCGAAAATATCAAGGCGCTGGACTGGCATTTGAGCACCGGGTTCATCGGCGTCAGTCATCTCAATCCGCAACTGACGCTGGCGGACCGCGCCGATGTTGCCTACCGGCTGTTGCTGCGCGAAGATTATCCGTCCTGGCTTTACCCGGTGAAACACGGCGCGACGACGATCTGGGAACGCTGGAACGGCTGGACGAAAGAGAATGGCTTTTTTAACCCGCAGATGAATTCGTTCAATCATTATTCGCTCGGTTCGGTGGGCGAATGGCTGTTCCGGCACGTTGCCGGCATTGAACTCGATCCCGACGTGCCCGGCTTCCGGCGGTTCGTGATGCGTCCCTTCATCGGGCCGGGCCTCAGTTTCGCCCGTGCCGGTTATCGCTCGATGCACGGGGAAATTGCCAGCCACTGGAAATGCGCCGGGAAGAAGCTCGTTTGGACCATCCGGATTCCGGCCAATACCACCGCCCGCGTCTATGTGCCGAGCGAACCGGGAACGGCTGTGACCGAAAATCGCACGCCGGTTGAAGAAGCCGAAGGTTTGCGTGTCATGGCCCGCGACGGACGGTTTCTGGTCTGTGACGCGGCATCCGGAACCTACCAATTCAAAAGTAGCTGGAAAGATTAAACCCAACAAAAGAAAATCATTTTTATGAAACCAGAGAAAAATTCGATGGCAGCCAACGTGAGTCGGCTCCATTCGCCGACGGAATCCGGGCGGACTGACGTCCGCTGCCACCGTAAAAGTATTCCCATGAAAACGCCTTTTTCAACGTTCGGTGTCCGCGCCTTGGCGTATTCGGCCATCCTCTATCTTCTGTCCTCCATCTTCGTTTCATTGGCCGCCGCTGCCGACCCGCCTTCGCCTTCTGGCTTCGGCGCGGCGAGCACGGTGGAACAATGGGGCATTTACGAAGTCGCCTTGCATGGCCCGACCAACGGAAACCCGTTTCTCGACGTGCGGTTTTCCGCGGCGTTCAGCAACGGCTCTAAAACCGTGGAGGTGCCGGGTTTCTATGACGGCGACGGCATCTATCGGGTGCGGTTCATGCCCGACGCGCCGGGTGTCTGGCATTACGAAACGCGCGCCAATCGCTGGCCGCTGACCAAGCACCTCGGCACGTTCACTGTGACTCCCGCCACGGGCAACGATCACGGCCCGGTGCGGGTCCATGACACGTATCACTTCGCTTACGCTGATGGGACGCCGTATTATCCGTTCGGCACCACGTGCTACAACTGGCTGCAGGCGCCGGACGACTGGCAGGAACTGACGCTCAAGACGCTCGCAGGTTCGCCGTTCAACAAAGTGCGTTTTCTCGTCTTCCCGCAAAACGTCGATTTCAAGAAATCAGCGTCACCTGCGCTCTTCCCGTTCGCCGGCACGCCGCCGAACGATTGGGATTACACGCGCTTCAATCCTGCCTTCTTCCAGAAAATGGAACAACGCGTCGGCCAGTTGCGCGACCTGGGAATCGAGGCCGACATCATCCTGTTCAATCCCTACGGCAAGCGGTGGGGGTTCGACACGATGGATCGAGCGGGGGACGAACGTTACCTCCGGTACATCGTGGCCCGCCTCGCTGCCGATCGCAACGTCTGGTGGTCCATGGCCAACGAATATGATTTTCTGCGCACCAAGACTACAGCCGATTGGGACCGGTATTTCCAAATCGTGCAAAAAGCCGATCCCTGGCATCATCTGCGCTCGGTTCACAACGGGTATTTCATTTACGACAACAGCCAGCCCTGGATAACCCACGCCAGCATTCAAATGGATTCGGCGGTGGAAGATCCGAGCCGGGCCCTGCTGTATCGCGATGTCTGGCGCAAGCCGGTGGTATTTGACGAGGTTGGGTATGAAGGGGATGAACCCGCGCGCTGGGGACATCTCTCCGCCCAGGAGATGGTTTTCCGGATCTGGAACGGGTTCATCGCCGGAACCTATGTAGGACATGGCGAATGTTATTTGAACACCAACGATACGTGGCTTTCTTACGGTGGTGTCCTGCGCGGACAAAGCCCGCCACGCATCGCGTTCCTGCGCAAAATGGTTGAAGCCGCGCCCGGCTACGGACTTGATCCGATCGACAAAGATCACGACTCGGGGATGGGTGGAACGCCCGGGGAATATTATCTCAAATATTTCGGCAAAGCGACCCCTGCATTCTGGAAGTTTGAGTTACCACAGGAGGGTCTCACCAACGGCATGCAGTTTCAGGTGGATGTCATTGACACCTGGAACATGACCATCACGCCGGTGAACGGCCCTTTCACGATGGAACGGAAGGACCGTTACACCTTCGAAGACCGCGACGGCCGGCCAGTCGAACTGCCCGGCAAACCTTACATGGCGTTGCGCATCACTTACGCGGGCGGCGCGGCGACTCCAGCCCGGACCATCGCGCCGATTGAGCCGTGAACTGTGTTAACCGGAATATTTTCAACCCATCTGAAATCAAACCATGGATGCAAGGATGACTTCCGCCCTCACCCC
>DATEGR010000484.1:0-12809 GCA_035279985.1 Verrucomicrobiia bacterium | reverse complement strand
ATTTGAAATGCGCCGACTAACGTCGGCGGCTACAAATTTTTGAAAAAGCTCCAATCAGTTCAAAAAAACACGGCGGACTTTTGATCCGCCGTGATTGCGCAAGTTTTGTGCTTTACCGCAGCTGTACGCCTCGCTTAAGGCGCGGTGATCAGATAGAACCGTTGCGGCAGACCGCTTGCCGGATCGGTGAAGACCACCGGACCGGTGCCGAAAACGTCGTTGGTGAGCAGGGTCCACGTGCCGGTAACCGGCGTCAGCGCGAGGTTGGTCGTTGCCCAGACACGGTAACCAAAGCCGGCTGACCCCGCCGGACCGGCGATCGTGAATTGGACGTTGCCGCTGTTATCCACGGAAGCTGAAGCAATGGTTGACGGGGCGGTTGGCGGATTGACCGTCAACACGGCATTGGTGCTGTTGACGCTGCCGGCGGCATTCGCGACGATTACATAATACGTGCCGATATCCAGCCCGCTGGCGGTACCAATTGAGAGCATGGAACCGGTCTGTCCAACGAGGTTGGTGCTGTCCTTCACCCATTGGTAGGTCGGGTCCGGAATGCCATTGGCGCTGACCGTGAAGCTCGCGCTCTGGCCGGCATTGACGGTCAGGCTGGTCGGCTGGCTGGTGATGTTGGGCGCCAGTTGCGGCGACCAGCCGGAGAACCAGGTGACGATGTTCGTGGCCGCCAGCAGGCGTGGGTCGCCGTTCGTCAGGCCAATCGTCTGGACATTGGTGTAGGCGATGAAGCTGGAGCCGGTGCTCTCCGTGTTGCTGTACTGCCAGAAGACATACGTGTTCGAGAGCGCGGTTGACGGACTCACATAGGCATTGGTGTTAAAGAAGCAATTAACCCATGAATCCAAGCCGCCTGCGGTACCATTGGAACCGGCAAGGGTGATGCCCGTCACGCCTGGGTCCGCGTCAAAGGTGCAATCCACGAACGAGAACCCGTAGGCGGAATAAGTTGTGCCATTCGGATTCACCCACGGAGTGGTAGCACTTTGAGAGCCGGCGGTGGCCGTACGCGCTGCCGTCAGGTTGTAGGAACTGGACAACGTATTCGTGAGGGTGTGGAACGAGCAATGGTCGAAGTAGCCGACGCCAACCCCCCAGATATAGTCAAAGTTACCATAGATTTCGCAGAAGTGGAAGTAACCCTGGGACGTGTTCTGGTTGATTAGAATAGTGTCCTGTCGGCTCTTGATATCGCAGCTGTCCGCAACACAGCGCAAACCGTTGTTGTAAATCAGCAGCGCTTCGGCCTGGGAACCGCCCTGCGGCGTGCCATTGGTAATGGTCAGGTTCTCAAGCTTGATGTCGCTGCCATTGACTTTAAACGCCATGCGCGCGGCGGTGGTGCCGTTGAGGTTGTTGTTATTGGGATAACCCACCACAGTCCCGCCCCGGCTTTGACCGCGGAAAGTGATGTTATTCTTGCCGGAGATATCCACGATTTCCACATAATTGCCGTTCTGGATATTGATCACGGTGAAATTGGTGTTGCCAGGAGTTATGGAATCCACTGCCCCTTGTACGGTGTCGAAATCGCCGCTGTTATCGGTGGCTACGACCAGATTGGTCGGGTTGGCCGGACCGGCCGGTTTGGTCGTGAACCGCCAGGTGTTCGTGTCCGACACGCCCGAAAAATACGCGCCCGTGCTGCTGTCCGCGACAATACCATTGTCCATGGTCACATAGTAAGTCTGGTTGCTGGTCAGCACGCCGGAATGCGGATAGATCGCGGCCGTGTTGCCGGTGACGATCACCGGGAAGTAATAGATCAGTTGGGAATCCCCGGAGAACAGGCTGTGCGGCTGGATGTTGTTCGTCAATCCAATGCCACCACTGATCACCACGAGGTTGGAGCTCATGTCAATGATGTCCACCGGCGTGGTAGAGTTGGTGGAATCATAGATGCGGATCCGGCCGGAATTGACTACGGAAACCGGACCGTTGAAGGTGACATACAGCGGCGTGTCGTAGCAAATTCCGGTCGCCCCGTTGGTCGGGCCAAACGCCGTTGACGCCAGGGTCGTGGAATTCACGGTAAGCCGGGCGACGGTGCTCGTCACGGACCCGGCGCTGTTGGTGGCGATCAGGAGATAATTGGCAATATCGGACCCCTGCGCGCTGGCAATCGTGAGGGTGCTGTTGGTCTGATTAGCAATGGCCGCGTTGTTCTTGAACCATTGCAGCCCCGGGGTGGGCACACCCGTGGCGCCGGAAATAAATGCCGCCGGGTCACCCGCATTGACCGTCAGATTGGTCGGCTGCGGGTTGATGACGGGCGGCACCAGGATGGTCAGGGTCGCGCTGTTCGTCGTCAGGCAAGCTCGATTGCTGGCGATCACGGAGACCGTGGCGCCATTGAGATCGGCATATTGAACATTGGTGAGGGTCAGACTGGTGTTGGTCGCGCCAGCCACGTTTACATTGTTGGTCTGCCATTGGAAGGTGGGATACGGATTGGCAATGACCACCGTGGTGCTGAAGTTGGCATTGTTGCCTTGAATGACGGTCTGATCAAAGGGTCCATTGAGAACCGGACACACGTCACCGACAATCAGGCTCGCAAACCGGCTGAGCACAAAATTGTAGTTGTTGGAAACCACCACGGCATACAGCCCCGTATCGGAAGGTTGGGCGCTGGGTATGGTAAAGCTGGAGTTGGTGGCATTGACTTCCAGCACGGGCGTATTGTTGGTGTTGTTACCATAGTAATACCACTGATAACCAATGGGCGCCGTGCCGGTGGCACTGACGTTGAAGGTCGCCGGGGCATTGGTGGAAACAATGAGGTCCTGCGGCTGGCTGGTGATTGCCACCTGGGGAACGGCCACCAATTTGATCTGGCCGGGCGTGCTTTCATCGATCGTGAGGGAACTGTTAAGCGAGCCGCCGACCAGAGCCACCGTCGGATTGAAGGAGCCGGTCTTGGTTCCGGTGTAAGTAATGATGGTGTTGGTGGTCGGCGTCAAAGCGGAACCCAAAACGCTGACCGCGATGGTGCTGTTGGGTTGTATCGTCAAATTGCCTTGGACCTGCAGCGTATCACCGCTGGAGCCGTTCTGTTCTCCAAAGAGACTCGTGGAACCGCTTTCCAAAGTAAGGCCCGAACCCAAAGTCAAGGTGCCAAGGTCGTCGCCGGGCGCAATCGTTCCGCCGCTCTTGATGTCAACGGCGCCGGAAATCATCCCCGTGCCGCCCAGCGTGCCGCCATAAACGGTGAAGATGCCGCCACCCGAATAATTGGTTCCGCCGCTCGTGCCGGTCAGGGAATTGGTTCCATTGACCCAAAGCACGCCGTTGCTGACCACGGTCGGGCCGTTGTAAATGTTATTGTTGTTGAGCACCAGAGTGCCGCTGCCGGTCTTGGTCAACCCGCCCCAATCGCCCAGGTTGAGCGTGACCCCATTGAAGGTGTGACTGGCACCGCCACCGCTGAGAATGGAGGCTGTCTGTGTTACCGTCGCACTGCCTTCGATATCAAAGGTGCCTCCGAGGCCGGCCAGAACCACCGAACGGGAACTGGTCTCACCCGACCCGGTGTAACTCAGCGTACCGTTGTTCAGGACCAACGACCCGCCGGCCAATTCGGCCAGACTGTCCACGGAAACCGTGCCGCCGTTGAGATAATTGTTGCCGGTCATGTTGTCCGTTCCGGCAATAATCAGCCGGCCCGGACCGGATTTCGTCAACGCCGTCGCGCTGCCGTTATCGGCCAGGGTCGAACTGATGGTCAAATCGCCCGTGCCGTACTGCTGAACGATGAGGTCGGCTCCGCTGGCCCCTTCCAGTGTGCCGCCCGTAACGGCCGTCGCGCCACTGCCGGTGACCAGCAAACCACCGGAATTAAGCGTCAGCGTGCCACCGAGCGTGACTGTGGCGGGCGCCGTGATTTGTAATGAATTAATGCTCGTGCCACCAGGAACATTGGGCGATGTGCTTGCGTTCAAAGTCACATTGCTGGTCGTACCCCAGGTGGTCGGGTCGGTGCTCGCCTGGTAGCTGGTCGCCGCCAACGGCGCCAGCGGACTGCCGACCGCCCAATCGGTTCCGCCATACGTGGCCCAGCCGCCCAGGATACCGTTGACATTGGGAGTGGTGGTAGTGAGGGTCTTACCACCCGAGCTCGTGCCGCCAGCTGAGAAATCCACCGTGCCACCCACATTCCGGTTGAACGCGTTCAGGGTAATCGAATAGCCGCCGGTGCCATTAGCGGCATTGTTGGTCAGCCGGACGGAGGCTCCACCGGGTTGGATAATGGTGCTCGAAACAGCTTCCGTGCGGCTTGCCGCGGCATTGAACCGACCGAACAGGCTGCCACCTCCCAGGGTCAACGGAGTCAGTTGATCGAGTTTTTGGCCGCCCGCCGTCGAATCGCCATTCGGTGGTGGGTTCGGGTAGTCGAGAATCATTGTGCCGGCGAGAACGGTTAAAGTGACTCCTTGTCCACCGGCCCCCGAATTATTGACGCGGTTCTGGATGGCCATGGCGCCCGCCGTTGATTTAACGCTGAAATTGTTAGTGAAGGTTGCTGGAAATTTCGGGAAAGCTTCCAGGCCGCTGCGGAAGTCAAAGTTGGTCACGTTCAGTTGGGCCGAGCCGGCCGGGCCGTAAGCCAGGGTGCCGTTGTTGTCGAAGACGACGAGGTTATGCGTTTCAGTCGAGGTGCCTCCCAGACCCATGTTGGTCACTGTCCCGCCATTAATCGTAAGCGTGCTCGCCGGATTCATGCCCACGCTGCTGGGAACCAGAAGGGTTGCGCCGGAATTCACCACCACATTGTCGTTCAAACTGTTGACCGCCGTGCCGGCCATAAAGAGAGTGCCCGCGTTGACGGTGGTTGTACCGACGTTGGTGGCCGCCACGGACGGCAGCAACACGAACATGCCGTTGCCGGCCTTCGTAAAGCCCGTGCCGCCCAATTGCGCGCTGTTGGTGGCGGTAACGCCGCTAGCGACCGTAACGGTCGGAGTGCCGGTCAAAATCAGCGGGGCGGTATTGGTAGCCGCAACGATGTTGTAGCTGCCGCTGGTGGCCGCATTGAAAGTGAGGTTGGAAACGATCACTCCAGCCGGGTCGGTGATGGTGAGGGTGCCCGCGGTGCCATTATTCGCGCCAATGATCGCATTATAACCAGGGACCCAAACCGTATCACTCGCGCCGATCGCGCCGCCAACGCCGCTGGACCAGGCGGCGTTGGTGGTTGACCAATTGCCCGAACCATCCGTCGGCGTAACGGGATTGGCGCCGCTGGCGTCCCAGGTCAGGCTATTCCCCAAACCAACGCCACTCAGGGTCACCGTGACCGGATTGGCGGTGGTGTTGTTGAACATCAACGCAAATTCATCGACGGTGTTCGTCCAGGTGCCCGGATTGGTGTAAAGCCGCGAGGTAATGTTTGCCCCGTTCATCGCGATGCCGGCAGTTCCTAAAGTGGAACTGCTGCTGCCCAAGGCGACTTGGTTGGGTGCCGTCTTCAAAAATAGCCGGATCTGGTTGGTGTACGTCGTGCCGTCGGTCGGCGCGCCCGTGACGCTCTTGCCCTGGCCCGTACTGGTGCCGGAAAACAAATCGGCCGACCCGCTGGCGTGAAGCAGACCTTCAAGGGTGCTCCCGGTCCAGCCACCGAACATGCCCATGTCATCCGCCAGACTCGCCGTCCCCATCGAGTTGTACAAACCCCACTCCACCGTCTTTTGCGCCACGCCCGTAATTCCGCCGGAAGCCGAAAACTTGAAAGTCACCACGGCCGAAGCGTTTTGTTGCGACAAAACAATCGGCGTAAAGCTTTTGGTGATGAAAAACATCCGCGTGTTGGCCGGGACCGTAAAGGTCACTGTGCTGGCGGAAGCCGCATCGCCACCGGTGGCCACGTTGGCGGTGATCAGATTGCCGCTGGTGTCATACGAACTCCATTGCATCTGCCCGAAGGCCATGGTGGCGGAGCAAAGCAGTGACACTAACACGGCCGAAATGGAACCGGTTTTGGAATGATGAAGGGCGATATGCTTCATAAAACGATTAGTTTTGAAAACGGCTTGGGTGGTTGTTATCGGCCAATCATAGCCAAATCCAATGACCTGCCTAGCCTGACGAATGTCAGGGTTGAAGCACCGTATTTTGCAACCAACACCTCGTTTTGTGCCCTGAAAAACCGCGGCGCCGAGGTCAACTTTCCCCGATCCCGCCACCATGAATCGTGGAACCGTGCGCCGCAATATCGGTTAGCAACCCGTCGGACTTGGCTGCGAATCACGATGGCAGTGCGGTCAAACGGCCCAAACCTTTATCGATGCCAGTTCGGCAATTTTTACGATGTCCAAGTTCGTAACAGGTTGCAGCCATGAACGAAAGCGATCCGGGCGTGCTGAGGTGAAACAGCCTCGCAAAACCGCGCCCTTGAGTTGACCGGGACAATGTCACGAGGCAGGCAAGGCAGCTTGCTCGCGAAGGCTTTCGGAGTTGGCTGTCTTGTCGCGCCGAAACGTGTGTAGGCGGATCAGTCTGATGTAGGTGAGCTTTTCCTTCGTATGACCAAGCGTTCGACCACGATTCGCGAAGCGATTGCCTGGTTTGTGGAACCTATCCGGTGGCGGGCTTGGGAAGCCAACCCGAGCAGCCGTCCCAGCGTTTAATTCCCATTGGCATCATGCGTGCTATGCTTGGCGTGTGAGGTTCAAAACTTACCGAACGGCCACTTTGTGTCAATACTCAGGACTGACCCGTTTGCGTTTAATGACCCGTTTACAATTTGGCAAAAAGACCAGCTCCCGCAGGTCCCGGGTTAAAGGCCGTTCCCGTCATCTTCCAATCTCCATAATTCGTGCGGCCAAAGTGCCCGATCATTAAATCGGCCGCGCTACTGTTGACGAGCAAGGCAAAATTGGCCACCAAAATCAATAAGTTGAGGCCGAATGTATTTTTCATATATTTTCTCGTGGGAATTATCTGTTAATGCTCTCTATGAAAGTCAATGTTCCGCAGTACTGTTATTCTCGATTGGACGACTCCCCAAGCTCAACTCCGCACCAAATTAGAGTGCCCCGATTAACTGTTAGGCTTGATTTGTAATCTAAAACAACTCGGCGTCTCAAAGCCAATCGTGATTCTATGGTTTGCTCAATTGCCGGCCGTGATCCATAACCCGGCGGCCCGCGTTCGCCCACGTTAATGAATAACTGGCGAAGGGACATAGTAATTAGTGCGGTTGCTCAAAGAGAGGGCACGGTAGGGATCGCTGTCACCTGAGGACAAATACCAATACGGCATGGCACCGTATGTCGTTATTGTGTCATTCGTGTAGAACCATTTCTCGATGCAGCCCTCGAAAGCGGTTTGAAAAGGAACATTGTCTGTAATCTGAAACCGGTTCAGGGCGCGATTGCCGGGCGCATACAAAGTGCCGGGCGGCGCGAGGGCCTGGGTGTGATAGGCTTTGCTGAAGTAACCCGGGGTGCCCCAGGAAAAGCCAAAATAATCCTCCGACCCGGTGCCGAACCAGGAAGGCATCTTTTCCCCGTCCACGAAGAACTTCTCATCCCCCTCGCCCCACCATGGCCCCGGCGTCAGGTCCACGGTCTGGTAAACATGTAGTGCAAGCCCGACGAAGCGTCCCTGCCCGCTGGTGGCCAGAAACCGGTAATCCGGCGACCGCCCGTTATTGGTCACATAAACGCCGCGATTCCATTTCGCATGGAATCGGGCCAAGCTGCCAATCGGCCGGGTCAAAGGGGCGCGAGTGATCACCACATCAACATTTCTGGTCACGCTCCCGTCGTTGCCAATCACAATCTGCGCGCCGGAGGCAAAGGGCATATACCAGTAACAATACATCCAGCCATTAGTTAACATTCCCAAGGGCAGTGACTTGTAGGGAATATAGCCGCAGGCGGTGCCGAAGAAATCGCCGAGTGGTGCCCACACGCTGGAATTCGTTGCTCCGTCCCAGAACATGCTCACGGTCATCGCGCGCAAAGCCGTCCACTCATCGCTGGCGTTGGTCATTCCCTTCACGCGAACCTTGAACGCCGTGATTGCGCCCTGCTCGCTAGAGTTCAAAGGCGTGACGCTTTGTCCCGGAGCAATCGCGTAGCTGTTGGTGGTGGTCGTCTCGCCATGGCGCACTCCCGCAGGGTCGGAGCCGAGATGGTTCATAAAAAAAACATTCACATTGGAGAGCGCACACTCTTCGGCCGCAGTCAGGTTTCTGGTGAAGGTGGGAACTGTAACGCCGGGCGCAAAGGTGGAATAATTGAAATGAAAATAGCTTTTATTATTATAGGCGACCACCTTGCACGAGACGTTATATGGAATCGGCAAATAGGAGTTTAAACCTTTGCACGCCGTGTAAACCAGGGAAGGATAGTTGAAAGGCGCCTGCGTGCCGTTGAAATAATCCCCGAATGGCAAATCCACAGCGGGCGTGTTCGAGCCGTCAAGAAATATCTGAACGTGACCGGCTTCAGACGTTCCTGCCCAGATGCGCCAGATGCATCCTGGGCCGGTCATTTCCGCCATCACGATTCCCCCATCCGACTGGGTGCGGATAAAGCCGCTGCCATCGTTGTTGGCTCCCCAGTTCAAGTATTGGCCGGTGCTCGAATTATAGGCGGACGCCCGGTCGCGAGATGTCCATTCGGCTGAGGTTACCCCTGCCGCCGGCAACACGGCCAATTCTTCCAAATTGGTCAACCTGCCAATCAAATCCACATACGAATACGAAACTGGCCTTGCCTCGATTTGGTGGACGAGTATCGGGTGATTGTGTGAGCCAAAAGTCAACCACGCCATAAACACTGGAAAAAAACCTGTCATTGGTGTGTTTTTTCAATCTTTTTTTCCATATCTTCCAGAGGGATTCGCTTAGTTTCGGGGTAGAACCACCAAATCACAAAGGTCTGAATGATCATCATGAACGGGTCGGTTCCTATGAACGTGAACGGGTCTTGAACAGGTCGGTTCCTAAGTATTATAGTATTTTTCCATTTCATCGTAAGGTTTCGTGCCGCTGCCAGTATGGCAGCTGGTTGAGGCGCGTCCAAGTCCCCAGCCGCAAACGCCCGGCGATCCCCACGGTTCATGACGTGGTAGATGGCGCCGGGGTATGGCACCGCAATTTTCTGGCCATGTCGGAAGGCAATCAGTCCCCCCCAACTGTCAATACTATAATACCAGGAACCGACCCGTTTGCGTTTTCGACCCGTTTTCGAACTGTTTCCGTTTCCGTTTCTCTTTCCGCAATCGCGACCGGCATGGTCGGGGCCAATTCGTCCTTGGACAAAAATGTTCTGCAGAACAACACCATTTAAAGCCTGGAACTGGAGATGCGTGCGTTGCGTGCCGAAAAAGAGCGGGATTTGCTCAACGGCATGGCCGATTCCAACGCGCATTATCCATTGCAGAGCGGCATCCGCGATGTCATCGCGTATTATTACGCTGGTTCACTGACCGATGCGATGTTTGGGCTGGTGGAAAAGACCGGGAGCGATGGGCAGGCGAATCTGGCCAGCACCGCCGAGGTCCGAAAGGCCCTCCAGTCGCCTCATTGAATCTTTACTCTGAACGACGCCAGGCCTGGCTCGATCTTATGCCGGTTTGGTTGAGCGGAATTTCAAAACTGCTTCCGTACGGGAGTGAACATGTAGCTTGCTGTAAATATTTTCCAGGTGCCACCGGACGGTTCCGGGGCTCAAATTCAGCCGGTCCGCAATCTCCTTGTTGGGCAGCCCCGTGGCCAGCAACTCGAGGATTTTCCGCTCACTGGGCCGGAGTTCCTCAAGGCCTGTTGCCACCAATTCCGGCTGCTGAAAAGAGGCAATTACCTTGCGCGCGATTTCGCGGGGCATCGGCACACCGCCCATCCGGGCTTCGCGGACGGCGGAAACCAGCTCGGCCGGCGTGCAGCGTTTCAACAGGTAGCCGCAGGCGCCCGCCCGCAACGCCGCCGAAATCCGCTCGGTGTCCTCATAGACCGTCACCATGATGATCTGGACCGCGGGCAGCATTTTTTTGATCTGCGCCGTGCAATCTATACCGGATAACTTTGGCAGTTGGATGTCCATCAGCACCACCTCCGGCTGGTGTTTGGGAACGCCCACCAGCGCTTCCTCGGCTGTCGCACAGGCGAACACGCACTGGCATTCCGGATCGGTCTGCACAAAGTGGGTCAGGCTTTCCCGGATGGTCTTGCTGTCTTCCACAATGGCGACCCGGATCATAATTGAATGTGAAGCGTGACAGGTGACACGTGACACGAATTTTCGCCTTTGTTCACTTGCGTCTTGGCGCTTGTTGCACGCATGGCGGGTTCAATTTAAAGGCACATAGAACCTGACGACTGTACCGCGCCCTTTCTGGCTGGCGATTTCGAACCGTCCGCCCAGTTTTCCCAGCCGCGCCCGCATGTTGGTCAGTCCGTTGCCGCTCCGCGGGCCGGTGTCCGCCGGCAGCCCGCGTCCATTGTCGGCAATGGACAAGCGCAACCGGCTGCCGATGAGCCGGAATCCCAGTCGGACTTCGGCGGCGCCGGAGTGGCGAATGACATTGGTGATGGCTTCCTTGAAGGCCAGAAAAAATTCGTGCCGGTGCACGGAGGACACCGTCCGGTCGGGCAAATCCACCGCGCCTTTCAACTGGCAGGCGATGTTCGCCAGTTTCAAAAGCCGGTCGGCATACAGACAGGAATAACTGACCAGTGACATCAGGGAATCGTGTTTGGGGTTCATGGCCCAGACGATTTCGTCCAGGGCCGTGACCATCCGGCGGGCACGATCGTCGATTTCCTCCAGATGTCCACCCTGGCCGTTGCCCGGCGCGGGTGACGAACCGGCCACCGTGGCCAACATGCTGATTTCCGTGATGCCCGAACCGAGCTCATCGTGCAGGTCCTGGGCAATCCGGGCGCGTTCCTGCTCCATCGCCCGCTGATGCTCCACCCGCTGGCGGCTGTGAATCTGGGTCACGAGCTCGGCGGTGCGCTCCTCAACCTGCCGGTGAAGCTGGGTAATCCATAACACCGAGAGCACCAACGCACAGACCAGCACGCCCACGGCCGTCAGCAAACGCGGCAATGTCCACCAGGACGGCTTTGACAGCACCCGGATGTCCGCCGGTGAGTGCAGCAGCAGATCAAACGGCGCCACATTGCCGTTCAGCAACGGGTTTCCGCCCTGGACCGCGTACACCCCGACCAGGGCCAGGCGGCTGCCGATGGGCGGCAACGGCGGCGCGGCGTTCTTCATTTTCGCCCGCGCCATAAATCGCCAGGACCCGGTCTGGACTTCCAACGCCTCATTGGTAGGGGTCGCTCGCGAACTGACCAGCCGCCCTTCGATCCGTACCCGGGTCGCGTCGAACATCGCGTTGGGCAAATCGTCGGCCGTGAGATTCCTGGGAACGGGCAGTGAGTCAGATCCAGTCTTGCGTGCCACCGCACAGCGCAAATGCGGCGCCGCTCCGCTTAATTCGGGGTAGCCGACCACGTCCACCAGATCGCCGGTGTGCAATTTGATCCCCGGTTGCCGCAAGGTGAACCGCACGCCGTTGGTGCCGTCCATCATGAAATAATCCCGGCCAATCATGTGCAATATTTGTCCCGACACGGTTACCCGTTGGAAGGCGTTGGCTTGCGGATCGAACAGCGTCAACTCCGCCGCGCGTTTCCTGGGCGCGGAAAATTCATCCGCCGGCGCCGGCTGGTCCACTGCGATGGAGTCCACATACATGCGAACGTGACCGAGATCCAATTGGTGGGTGTCCGGATCCAGGGCCACGAAGAGGCAGCCGCGCAGCCGGACCACGGCGTCCTCGTAATTTTCCAAATGTTCGAAATTGGTGCCGACCAGCCAGACGTCCACCCACAGCGCGCCTTCCGTGGTGCGCAGGGTCATTTTCGACCATTGGGGAGGATAGCCCGCCGGGCGCGGAAGCGCTTCTTCAACGACACCCCGGATTTCCACCTGTTGATCGTCCAGGCTGCCATTCAGCAACTGGTCCCAGGTCGGTTGCACCGGCTCCGGCAACGTCCCGGCGCCCAGATTTCCCAGCCGGCTCATCCGGACCAGCGGCGCAAAGGTGCCTTTGTCTGATTTGCCTTGAACTTCCAGCAACTCGCCCCGTTTGGGCGAGGGCGTCGCCGACGAGGCATTGATGACAAAAACCGCACGGGTTTCATCCTGGACGATAAACGCGTGATGTTCCTCAACCACGCAGGTGACCACTCCCCGGAGGTTCACGGGGTAACCCCGCTGCGCTTCCTCCGGTTTTAATCGAAGAACCTCATCCACGGTCGTCAATTCCGGCAGTGCCCTGGTATCGCTGTTCACCGCTCCGGCCATGACCGCCGCCGCTTCCGGGTCGTCTCCCCAATAGTCAATGCCTGGTTTGGAATCAGCCGCGTTGGTTGCGGTTGCATCAGCGGCAACCACAGTCATCGCTCCAAATAGGTTGAAGCATAAAATGGCGGCGGGCAACAGCCGGCCGGCAAGAAAACGGAACCTGCCGCTACGAATCCCGAGTGCAATTTGACGATGCTGCATGATCTTCTGAGATTTCACGTCGCTTCTGGAAGCACGTCACAGTGTAGCGAAATCTGCACAAAAACTCAAGCAAACCTGAAACCGGGCAATGTCCTACTGACTTTCGCATAATATAGTGACAGTTGGTTCAGAACAATTGAGCCTGTTTCCAGAAGGATTCCACGAGAGTTGGACGCCGGCGCATCCGGCCCAGCGCCTTGCGCGCCGCCCAACTCAGTTGGGCAAAGTCCTTTGGGCAGAGATTGGGAAGTTCATGTTGCTTGCAGT
>DATEGR010000483.1:0-7799 GCA_035279985.1 Verrucomicrobiia bacterium | reverse complement strand
GATATTGAAATTGAACCGTGAGTGGGAAAGCGCCACCTCAGTAGCCTCGCCCCACCTGTGGTCGCCATTGCTGCCGTTAGAGCGAGTTTCCCAACTCTAATTACTCTGTTCCCTCCTGTGAAAACGGCTCGCGAGGACGCTCGCCCCACCGGGGATGCGCCGTTACTTCACCAAGGTCGCTGGATCGAGCGAGAGTTCCGATGGAGGAAAGTCGGCCGGGTTGGTCCCGAGAGTTTCGTTCGGCAAATTGCCCATTTCCAGTCGGAGCGTGCCGCCGTTGACGATGTCGGCTTGACGGAACCAGACGCGGTTGCCCGGTTGACCGTTCAACCGGAAGCTTTGAATGTATTTGTTGTCCGCTGAATTATTCCTCGCGATGATGCGGATGGTTTTTCCGTTCTTGAGGCGAATGACGACGCGATCAAAGACCGGGCTGCCGAGGCAATACGCCGGCACGCCGGGAACGCCCGGATAGAAACCCAGCATCCCGAACACGACCCACGAACTCATGCCACCGCCGTCTTCGTCGCCGGGAATACCCAGCAGCGTGTCCGTGAACCACGTGTTCAGCAACATGCGGATGCGTTTCTGCGTCTTCCAGGGCGCGCCAAGGTAGTCATAAAGATACGGAATCAGGAAGCTCGGCTCGTTGCCCATCGAATACTCTCCGACCATGCCGGTGGAGTCCGGAAACAGGCCGTAGAATTTATATCGCGGCGCGCCGAGGTCTTCGCGGAAAAGCTGGTCCAATTTCGCCTCGGCCGCCTTCGTCCCGCCCATCAACGTGAACAACCCTTGCAGGTCGTGTTTCACGTCCCAGTCGTAGGTGTAACCGTTGTTTTCGGTGAAATAATCGCGGCCGCCGCGGCCGGTTGGGAATTTCGGGTCATACGGCTCAACCCAATTGCCGGCCGCGTCCCGGGGCCACATCACATCCTTGTCCACGCGAAAGACGTTGGTGTAGTAATCCGCGCGCTTGAGGAACAGCGCCTGGTCGGCTTTATCGCCCAAAACGCCGGCGAGTTGCGCGATACACCAGTCGTCATAGCTGTTGTCCAGCGTGACCGAAACCGCCTGGCGCAATTCGTTCGGGTTGACTTCGGCAACGGTTTCCTTTTCGCCCGGGTCCAACGCCGGCATATAACCGTGTGCATTGTAAAAATCGTCGAGCGAAGTCCTCGGGCCGTTGCGCCAAGGCAACAGCGTGGCGTCGAGCGAATTTTTCCGCAGCCCGGCATAGGCGGTTTTCAGATCAAAATCGCGGATGCCCTTGAACCACGCATCGGCCATCCACGCGGCGGCGTGATTGCCGGTCATGCACGGATTGTCGCCCCAGAGCACGGCAAAGGAAGGCATCCAGCCGGATTGCTCATACATCCGAACGTAGGATGAGATTTCGTCCGACACCAGGTCCGGGTTCAGGATTTCCATGAGCGGCAGTTGCGCCTGGTACAAGTCCCAAATCCAGTTGTCCACATAGAATGGCCGTGCATCCTCGTGCACGCGGTGGTCGAACGCGCTGTAATACCGGCCGTCCTCGGTAAGGCACACCATCCGCTCGTAGCAGCGGTAAAGCGCCGTGTAAAAGACCCGCTTTTGCGCGAGCGTGCCGCCTACCACGTTGATCTGGCCGAGCACATCGTTCCAACGTTGGCGGGCCTGGTCACGGATTTTGTCAAAGTCCCAGCCGGGAATTTCCTCATACAGATTCCGGCGCGCCTGGGCAACGCTGATGAACGAGATGCCGTACCTGAACTCAAGTTGAGAGTTGAGCCGCCTTCGCTTTGCTCCGTCGCGCCAAGGGGTTGAAGGTTGAGAGTTGGCCAACTGCGCGGTCAGCCGGCCCTGGTCCCCTGCCCGGCTGGACTGGATGGAAACCGGCGGGCTGAACTCGCCGTAAACATAAGCCGCCATGCCGTTGAAATGTTCAACACCCGAAATCGCGTTGTTCGTTGCCGCCTGCATTTCACCACGCAAACGATTGGCCAGCAGCACGGTGGGTTTGCCTGACGGAAACGTGAACCGGAAATAGCCGCAACGTGCCGTCGGCGTAAATTCGATCTGAATGTCCGAGTCGTCCAGTCGGACGGAATAATAATAGGGCGTGGTTTTTTCCTGGTCATAGGCCGCCGGTCGCGACCATGCGCCTTCGTCCGGCGCACCGGCACACGGCATCAGCCAGAACAATTCGCCGAGCCGGTGCGAAATGATGGTAAGGGGAAAGGAATGAATCTGGTCGTCGGTCGCGTCTTTGCGGATCGGGTACACGCGCACCATGCTGTTCGGGAGGGAAACCGTCGGGCGCGTTGGCTCCAACAGATAACCAATGCCGCCGATGGTCGGGTCAACGTATTCGACCTGGGCGGAGGCGGAGTTCAGCCAGAGCAGAAAACCGGCTGCCGGCAGAGCGGCGCGAAGTATTTTATCCATAAACATGATCGAGTTTGGAAATTATTTTACGACGACGTTTCAATTCGGTGAATTTCCCGAATCGGAGTTGTGGAGGCTCAGGTTTATCTGACTGGGGATTTCGCCCAGGTTATAAAAGCGGTGCTCAATGGCATGATCGCGCACGATGACGATCTGGATTCCGGATTGGGAACCGCCGAGCGGTTTGCCCAGCGCACCCGTCGTGACAATTTCCAGCGAGCCATCGTGCACTACGGTGTTGCGATGATAATGCCCGCAGAAAACCGCCTCCACGCCGAACTCGCGGAAGAGGCCAAGATACACGGTGCGGCGCTCGCGCGGCAGGTTGAAGTATTGTTCCGGCTCGCCTGCATTTTGCAAAAACCACGGGTAATGCTGAAAAATGACGATGTGCCGGGCCCCGCTGTCTTCCGCCCGTTGCAATTCGGATTTGAGCCAGTTTTCCTGCGCAACAAACAAGTCCGGCACATTTTGCGGAGCTTTGATGAGACTCGAGTCCAGCACGATGCCGACCAATCCGTCGTGGCGGAACGCATAATGATCGGGACCGAATTGGTTTGTGTAGGCCGCGACACTTTCGGGTGTCGGGACGTTTCCGACATCGTGATTCCCGGCGACGTTATAGACCCGGATGGCCGGGTCCACCCGGGCAAAAATGCGTTTGTATTCCTTGATTTGCGCGATGTCGCCAACCCTGTTCACCAGATCGCCGGTGACGACGACGAATGCCGGACGGAGCCGGTTGATAGTGCTTACCGCAAACTCAACGTTCGCCGTTTCCTGCGCAAAATTCGTATTGTCGGCGAACATGCCGAACTGCGGGTCAGTGAGTTGAATAAAAAAGAACGGCCCGGCCGCCTTGTTTTCCAAACAGACCATCAGCAGGAACAGCGCGGCGAACCACCAATAACATTTGCGTTTGCCCACGGAAGATCGTCAGCGTTGAATGGTAAAACGGACCGCTTCGAGCCGGTCCCCGTCCTTCACGGTCAGAACGCCGTTTGAATAGGACCAGCCCTTGGACGATTTCGCCAAATCGGCGGCGCCCAATGGCGGTAACGTTTCACCTTCGGTTGAGTTGCCGGATTGCTCGGTCACGGCCTTGGGCTTGTCATCGAGCCAGGTTGCCAGGAACAAATCGCGTTTCGCCGGACGGTAGGTGCCTTCCGGCGCGGAGATTTCGACGGTCACCGATTGGTCATTGCGAACCTGATGAAAGCGGCGCTTCAGGAAATCGCCGTTCCGGTATTGCAGGCTCTCGCCGTCGTCTTCGTAAAGCGACGATTCGGATTCCGACGCCGGCGCGATCAGGACGCGCAACGGGTTGCCGGGCATTTCGCCCGTGGATTGCACAACCGGCTGGCCGAAAATAAAACCCCCGCCGCGGACGAACATCGGAATTGAATCCAGGGTCACCGGAATGGAGAGGGTGGCATTGCCGCTGTAGTGTTTGCCGGTCCAGTAATCGTACCAATCCCCGGCAGGCAGATACACGTCGCGGCCCTGGACGCCCTCCCACAGGACCGGCGCCACCAACAAGTCGGAGCCGAAAAGAAATTCATCATCCACGTCGGCGGCATGTTCATCATCGGGGTAATCCAAAAAGAGCGGACGCAACGCCGGCACGCCGGAATCGCTGGCCTGTTGCATTACGTTATAAATGTAAGGCAACAATTCGTAGCGCAACTCGATGGCACGTTTGTTGATCGCTTCGAACCGCCAGCCATATGACCACGGTTCCTTGTCCGGCGTGTCTATGGCCGTGTGCATCCGCATAAAAGGATAAAAGACGGCAGCCTGCAACCAGCGTGTGCAGAGTTCCGCCGACGGCATTCGCACGAACCCGCCAATGTCGCTGCCCACAAATGGAAAACCGGAAATACCCAGGCCGAGCAGCATGGAGACCGATTGCCGCAGCGACGACCAATCCGCGGTGGCATCACCGGTCCACACCGCTGCGTAGCGCTGGCCGCCCGCGAAACTGGACCGCGTCAGCACAAACGCGCGCTGGTCCGGCTGCAGCCGGCTTAAACCCTCAAACGTCGAGCGGCTCATCAACTGGCCGTAAACATTGTGTACTTCCAGGCTGGTCGCGGGCCGGCCTTCGTTGTTGAAAACCACGTCCGGCGGCATCGTCCCGTTCGCCGTGTCGAAAACGGAGGGCTCGTCCATGTCGTTCCAGATGCCGGCGACACCAACATCGAGCAGACTTTTGTACAATGAACCCCACCATTCACGCGTCGCGGGTCGGGTGAAATCGGGGAACACGCTTGAAGGATGCTCTCCGGCCTGCGACGGCCAGACCGGACCTTCGTAAACTTTGCCGCCCGGCAATTTCACAAAATCATCCCCGGCCATGCCCGAATCGTAAGGCGCGTAGCCTTTGAGTGCCGGCGGGTGCCCGTCCAAAATCGTGACGAGATGAAATCCCTGGGCACGCAAATCCGAAATCATTTTCTTCGGAGTCGGAAAACGGTCGTGATTCCAGGTAAACGGCTTGTAGTCCTGCATGTAATGGATGTCGAGCCAGATGCCATCGGCGGGAACCTGTTTCTGGCGGAAGGTATCGGCCAGCAGGCGCACGCGGGATTCGGGATAATAACTCCAGCGGCACTGCTGGTAGCCGAGTGACCACAAGGGTGGTAACGGCATCCGGCCGGTGAGGGCGGTGTAACGCTCGATGACCTTTTTCGGGTCCGGGCCGTTGATGAAGTAATAATCCAAATCACCGCCATCCGCGCCGAATGTCAACAGGTCCGGCTCCTCCCGGCCAACACCGAAGAAGCTGCGCCAGGTGCTGTCGAGAAAGATTCCATGCGCCGCTCCGTGGCGGGTGACCATGAAAAATGGGACGGTAACATAAAGTGGATCCGTGCTGGAATCATAAGCCGGTGTGTCGGAATTCCACATGACGTAGTTGTAGCCGCCGAGTTTCCAGCCGCGTTTGTCGAGCCGGCCGGTTTTTTCGCCAAAACCGTAGACGTGCTCGTCGTCGCTGAGTTTTTTGGCGACGCGAAATTCCGACCCAACGAATGAGATCCCGCGGGCCGGATCGTCGGCATCCAAAATGACCTCGGCGGTGTCGGCAAAGGAAATCCGGAGCGGAGCGTATTGAATAATGACCTTGAGCGACGGCGTCGCGAGGGTCGCGACTTTGGAACCGATTTTGGCCTTCGCCTCGGGCATGCCAAGGTCACGATTCATCACCGCGTAAGAATGGTCGCGGCCGAAAGCCGGCTGCCGGGTGAACCGAACGCGAACGACATTATCAGAAAGCGGCGTGATGGCGAGTGTCCCCTGCCCGCTTCGAAACAAAAGGGTTGCGCCATCCCACGCCGGTACGGGCATCGCCCCCAGCGAAGTCCAGCCGCCGGCAGCGGCAGGGTTCTGGGCCGAAGCCGGAAGGAGTGAGGCGGTCACCAGCATAAAACCAGTGGACAATTGAAAAGCGAATCGGCGGATTTTCATGCGCCGATTGTTAGCAGTTTGAATTGAATGCACAATCCCGGCCTGGTTCAAATTGGTTTAAGGCACGCTGGCCGGCTCGATATTCCAGCCGCTCAAACCCACCTCCGGCCGCTTCGCGGCAACGCTGGACTGAATCCGGAATTCCCGCGATTCCCCGGGCAGCAGCGAAAAATAATTGTCATCGTAATACACCGGCAGAACCCGCTGGCCGGTCGTGGCATCACGCAAGGTCAGGCGCACCTCCAGCGCAGGCGTTTTGGCGGGATTGGTGATTTTGCCTTCGATAATCAATCCCCCGGCGGAATGGTGGACATGCCACTTCCCTTTCAGTGACACTTGCGGCATCGAATTCAACTGCTGCAACTGCCGTTCATCGCGAGCGTGCCAGTAGAAATTATCGGAAAGCAAATTCCCGTGCTGGTCGCGGAGCTCCAGCTTGACGAAATGCGCGCCGCTGGCCGGAAAGTCCAGGGCGAAAACATTCGTGCAGGCGTCCGCGGCCGCAGTCAAGGTCCGGCTGGTGTTGTGTTCCAGATGACCGGACAAATCGTAAACAGCCGCGGTGGCCGTCACATCCTCCAATGCTTTGGCGCGGTGATTGATGACGGCGATTTTGCAGTCCGGCACGCTCATTTGAATATGCACCGGCTCCGCGCCCTTCATGGCGCCGAACAGGCAGGCGTCCGGATCGTAATCCCAGGAATAAAAATCCCAAAGGAGGCTCGGCCACGAGGGCTGGCTCATCCAGACCACCACGCCGCTGCAATCGTTCCACATCCGGCTGTTGAACCCTTCATAAATCGCGCGGATGGTTTCGTAGTTGAGCATTTGTGCCTTGCGACAAAGGTCATCGAGATTGCGCGGCTCACCGTAACGGGCGGCGATCCGGCCAAAGGTGGAGTCCTTGCTGCCGGCGCCCTCGGAGTGCAAATCGTGATAGGCCCATACGTCATCGTAGGGCCACAAGTCGGCGGCCGGAATGAATGTGCGAATGGTTTCCTCCTCCGGGATCGAACTGGCGCCGATCTCGGTGCTGAAGCCCTGGTTCAAATCGTGGAAATAATGGTCCAGCGGCAAATTCGACCACGGTCCGCTGTTGCGCATGTTAATCAGCCGGGAATCCGGCTGGAAATAGCGGGTGCCATCGAGCTCGTAAATCAACCGGTTCAACTTTTCGTGCAATGGTTCGGGACAAACGCCTTCGTTGCCGGAGCACCAGAGGGCGATGCTGGGATGATTCCGGTCGCGCTTCAAGCAATCAGCGGCATTTTGCGCAAACAGATCATAATCCACCGGTGCGTAATCAAACGCCTCGGTGTTGCGCCAGAAATCGTTCCAGACCAGGATCCCGTATTCGTCGCACAAATCATACAACGCTTCCGACGTGCTTTGGCCGGCCCAGTTGAGAATCATGTTCATGTGCGCGTCGCGGGTCATGCGGATATAAGGCTCCAGACGCTCGCGCGAGACGTTCTTCATCGCGTCGTCCATGCCCCAATCACCGCCGAGACATTCAATTTTTTGCCCGTTGACCTTGATGACGAGATACGGCCCCATGGCTGGGTCGGCCACCACCCGCAAGGCCGGCGAACTTTCAGCGCCGGGCCACAAGCCGACGGTGGTTTCCTGTTGTTGACCCCACCAAAAGGGCTTGTCCGACGGCTTGCCGCCGGCGGCGATGACCGCCGCATCGCGTTTCGCCTTGTTCTCCAGCCCCCAAACCATCGTGTCGCGACGGTTATCAATAATTTTCCCGTTGTCACCGACCGCCAGCGCCGGCGTGAACTCAACCCGCTCGTGTCCGCCGTCCGGTTTTTTGACTTCAAATTCGTAACTCAACTCGCGGATGCCGAAATGCAATGCCTTATGGTCGGATTCAATTTCGTCGGCAGGGCGCGTCA
>DATEGR010000482.1:0-4856 GCA_035279985.1 Verrucomicrobiia bacterium | reverse complement strand
ATGTTCACACCTTCGTTGGCGAGGGTTTCGAACAGTTTCCCCGCCACCCCGGTGTGGCTCTTCATGCCAACGCCGACGATGGAGAGTTTGCCGATCTTTTCAGCGGTAATCACGTCGCGGAAGCCGAGTTCCTTTTTCAGGCCGTCAATGACCTTTTGCGCCTTGAGCAAATCCGGTTTGTCCACGGTAAACGAGAGGTCGGTGGCCGGCACGCCACTGCCGTGACTGATGTTTTGGACGATCATGTCCACGTTCACCGTCGTGTCGCCGAGCGCCTTGAAAATGCGCGCGGCCACGCCGGGTTTGTCGGGCACGCCGACGAGCGTGACCTTGGCCTGGTTCTTGTCGAGCGAGACGCCGCGTACCATGACGTCTTCCATGCTTTTGGTTTCTTCTTTCACAATGGTTCCGGGGTTGTCATTCAAGCTGGAACGAACTTCGAAAACGACTTCAAATTTCTTGGCAAATTCCACCGACCGCGATTGCATCACCTTCGCGCCGAGGCTGGCGAGTTCGAGCATTTCGTCATAGGAAATTTCCTCGAGCTTTTTTGCGCCCTGCACAATGCGCGGGTCGGCGGTATAAACGCCATCCACGTCCGTGTAAATCTGGCAAAGATCGGCCTTGAGCGCGGCGGCCAGCGCGATCGCGGTCAAATCCGAGCCGCCACGGCCCAGCGTGGTAATCTGGCCTTCGGGGGTCTCACCCTGAAAACCGGCGACAATGACGACGTTGCCCTGATTCAAGAGCTCGCGGACTTTTTTGGGCGTGATGTTGTGGATCTTCGCCTTGGTATGGACACCGTCGGTGACAATACCCGCCTGCGCGCCGGTCAGCGAAACCGCCGGCATGTCCAACGAGTGCAACGCAATCGCCGTGAGCGCAATGGTTTGTTGTTCGCCGGTAGCCAGCAGCATGTCCATCTCGCGTTCACTGGGCAGCGGCGCGATGTCTTTGGCCAGTTTGATCAGGTCGTCGGTCACGCCGCTCATCGCGGACACGACGACGACCACCTGATCGCCACGCGAACGATATTCCGCCACGCGCCGGGCGACGTTCTTAATACGGTCGGTGTTGCCGACCGAGGTGCCGCCGTATTTCTGAACAATCAAGGCCATGATAGATTTTCCGGGAGGGAAAAGATGCCAGAAATGCGCCCACAATCAAGCCGCGTGACGCCGGACCAGAAACTCGCGAAACTTCTGATAATCCGCGGCCAGGCGATCAAAATCCTCGGGCATTGTGTTGGTGACCTCCATGGCCGGAGGAATATCGGGCGACCATCCCATCATCCGTTCAATTTCCTCCGGGAATTTCGCGGGGTTCGCCGTTTCAAGAATCACAGCGGGCAAACCGCCGATCGACTCGTGTTCCAGCCAATCCAGAAAGCCACGCCAGGCGACCGCGCCGTGCGGTTCGAGCAGCAATTGATGTTTGTTCCAGACTTCCTTGATCGTCGCCCGCGTGCGGTCGTCGGAAACCGAACTGGAAAACAAATCCCGGCGCATCGCGGCGAGGTCGGGCATTTGATGAATTTTGCCCGTTTCATCCATTCGCCCGCCGTACACCGCGACGAGCCGCGCAAGATTACTGGGATGGCCGACGTTCATCGCGTTGGAAACCGAGTTGCGTGAAGGAACGACTTTTTCATAAACGCCCTTGGCGAGAAATTTTGGAAATGCGTCGTTATCATTGACCGGCGCGACGATTTTTTCCACTGGCAGACCCATTTGCTTCGCAACCAGGGAGCCCATCATGTCGCCAAAATTGCCGCTGGGGATGGAAAAGACCATCGGCTCGCCGGGTTTCGCCAGCCGTGAAGCAGCGTAAAAATAGTAAACACTTTGCGGCAGCAGCCGGCCGATGTTGATGGAATTCGCCGACGACAGCGGAATGTCCTTCAGGTCGGGATCGGCGAAGGCGTGTTTTACCATCGCCTGACAGTCGTCAAACTTGCCGTCAATGGCCACCGCGCGGACGTTGCCGGTGAGGGTGGTCATCAACTTGCGCTGGCTCACGCTGACTTCGGCGAACGGGAAGAGGACGACGACGCGGACGCCGGGCACGTTGTGAAAGGCGTGCGCGACCGCCGAACCGGTGTCGCCGCTGGTGGCGGTGAGGACGGTGGCGTGCTGCCCGGACTCGCGCACGAAGCGTCCAAACAGTCGTGCCATCAGCCGGGCGGCGAAATCCTTGAATGACGCTGTCGGCCCGCGGTCCAGCCGCATGACATGAACGCGGTCATAAACCTGTTCCAATGGCACATCGAAGTTGTAGGCATCGCGGCAAATCGTGGCGAGATCTTCATTCGGAATGACCCCATCGGTGTATTTTGACAGCACGCGAAACGCGATCTCGTGATAAGGCAGTTTGGCAAATGCGGCGATTTCCGCCGGTGACAACCTCGGGAAATCATCCGGGAGGTAAAGTCCACGGTCTGGCGCCTGGCCTTGCAGTAACGCTTCGCGTAAATTGACTGCCGGCGCCTGGCCGTTGGTGCTGTGGAACCGAATCATGTCCTGAGGTCGCGCGAAGGACGCGAAATTATTCAAAGCTCTCCACTCGAATCATCACTGGCTTGCTTTTGATCACCGGTAATTTGCCAATTTTGGAAAGCGCCTTCATTACCGCGCCGTTCGTCGCGTAATGCAGCATGAAAATCAGCGGCACGCTTTCGCCTTCGTGGCCTTCAGGTTGAATCACAGACGAGATACCGATTTTCGACTGGCCGAAAATGGCCGCGATTTTTGCCAGTACACCCGGACGGTCCGCTACGTTTAAGCGCACGAAATATTGGGAAACGACGTCCTCAATCGGCATAACAGCCCCGGCGCCTTCGTGCGGCACAAAGGGCGGCAAGCGGTGTTTGGTGCCGAATTTCAAATCCAGCGCCGCGTCCGCCAGGTCGCTCAGAACCGCGCTGGCGGTGGCATCCTTGCCTGCGCCGCGCCCGTAAAACAGGGTGTCACCCACAATGTCACCGCGGACAAAGACGGCGTTAAAAACATGGTTCACACCCGCCAAAACGTGCGAATTCGGAATCAGTGTCGGATACACAGAAACCTGGATGCGGCATTTATGATTTGCGATTTGCGATTTGCGATTTTTTCCCAAATCGGCAATCGGTAATTGGCAATCGGCAAACTGTTTGACGATGCCGAGCAGCTTGATGGTGTAACCCAGTTCGCCTGCAAATTTGATGTCCATCGCCGAAATCTGGCGGATGCCTTCCACGTGAATTTTATTGGGATTCACCCAGAAGCCGTGCGCGAGCGAAGCGAGAATGCCAATCTTGTGCTGGGCGTCCCAGCCGTCAATGTCGAGGTCCGGCGGTGTTTCGGCGTAACCCTGCTTTTGCGCGTCCGCCAGCACGGCGGTGAAATCCGCGCCTTCCAGTTTCATCCGGGTGAGGATGTAATTGCAGGTGCCGTTGACGATGCCGTAAAGCGCGTTGATGCGGTTGCCGACAAAACCTTCGCGCAGCGATTTGATGATGGGAATGCCGCCACAAACGCTGGCCTCGTAATAAAGATTGGTGCCGAATTTTTTCGCCGCGGCAAAAAGCTCTTCGCCATGCGCCGAAAGCAACGCCTTGTTTGCGGTAATGACCGGCTTGCCGAGCTTGAGCGCGGTCAAAATAATTTCGCGGGCGAGGGTCGTGCCGCCGACGAGTTCGGCCAGGAGGTGGACGTCCGGGTCATTGACCACGCTTTGCCAGTCGGTGGTCATCAGGCTTTGTGGAATTTCGTAAGGACGCGGTTCGTCGAACGCCTTGACTGCGATTTTGCGGAGGGCGACGTTGACCCCGACGCGCGAAGCCATGAGCCCGCCGTTGAGCTGAAGCGCGCGAAACACGCCGCTGCCCACGGTGCCGCCGCCAATCATTCCCAGGTTCACCTGCCGCATAGGAGCGCATAGCTTGCCGTGAAATGAATCGGGGAACAATCCATTTTTGGAGACGGCGATCCGAAACAGCACATTCCAGCCTCCTGCAGGATCGATGGTTGCGCGGGCACCCTGCCTGCGGGTTTACGAAGCCTCAGGCTTCGTGTTCCGGAACGGGAAGCCGGAGGCTTCTCTCACCCGCACGCTGGAAGCGTGCGCTACCCGCCCAAGAACTGAGGTGCGTCCGATCCGAAATGGCCGGTTCAAAGCCGGGACGCGGTGACCTCAAATTTCGTAATCAAGGACGTCTTTGAGAGCTCCGGAATCGTTGTCCAGCGGGCGACCGTAAAACAGCCGGACATCCGCTTTCTGCGGCAGCAGTTCCCGGGCGCGTACCAGCGCCCGCTTGGTGGCAATCGTCGGATTGATTTCGGCCGGAAAGATGTTTTCCTCGCCAATTTGCTTCAGCAGACCGCTGTTGCGCAGAACCCGGGTGACATCGGGGCTGCTGCCGCTGATCAGCAGGTAGCGGCTTGTCTTGCGCAGGTAATCGTGAAGCGATTCCAACGCCATGACCGTCGTAGCGTCCAGGTGCCGCGCATTCTTCATGCGAAGAATGAAAACGCGGATGTTTTCGTCCTCGGCCTGGCGGCGGATTTGGTCCTGGAACAGGTCCGCGGCGCCGAAAAACAGCTCGCCTTCGACGTGAATGATGGAAATTTGCGGATTGGGGCGTTGTTTCCGGTCGCGCAATTCGGCCAGTTGTCCGCTTTCGTTAAAGGTATATTCCGCAAGCGTGGGCGTACTGGTCTTTTGCAGGAACAGCGCCAGTGCCACGCCGATGCCGACGTAAATGGCGGTGTCGAGTTTCAGGAACAAAGCGGCTCCCAGCGTCGCGAAAAATACAACGGCATCCGAGCGGGTCGAGCGCGTGGAGACACGGATTTGCGAACGGTTGATTAATTTGTAAC
>DATEGR010000481.1:0-3771 GCA_035279985.1 Verrucomicrobiia bacterium | reverse complement strand
CAGCGGCCGTCAGGCCGGTCGCAATCGGAACGTAGGGTGTGGAACTGGTAGCGCGCGCCACGGTGTAACTGGCGGCGCCCGGCACCGGATTCCAATTCAGGATGGCCTGCGTGCCATTGACCGTTGCGGTCAGACCCGTCGGCACCGCTGGCGCCGAACACGCCTTACCACTGGCGATGATGGAGGCGGTGCTTTCTCCCCCTTTTCCCACGCTGGAAACCGCATAGTAGTAAGTTGCGCCGGCAGTCACATTGCTGTCTCCGAAATTCGGGACAACCACGCTGGCGACGTTCGTGAAGGTGCCGTTGCTGGAGTCGGAACGATAGACATTGTAAGCCAAAGCGCCCCGCGTGGCCGTCCACGTCAATCGAACCGGTTGTCCGGCGCTGACTCCCAGGCCGGCCGGCGGCGGAGGCGCTACCGGCGCCAAGTTTGAAACCATCACTCTCGCCCCGGCCCAGTCAGCATGGTCGTTGGCTATTCCGTCATCGGCATTATTTACCCCGAGGGTCAACCGGTTCACGCCGGTGACATCGAGATTGATGGTCTGGTGTGGCGCGCCGCCGGTCATAATGCCACTGTCATAAATCTTGAGGCCGTCGGCGAAGACTTGAAAGACCACCGAACCATTGGTACCCACCTCGTCGTCCACACCGATGTCGGCCTGAAAACGCGCCGCGACGGCACCCAGCCGATACTCCAGACCGGAATAGGCATTGACGCCCAGACCGTTGGTGTAGGTCGCGCCATTGAGGGTAATGGTATTTCCGCCGATGCTCCGGTTGGCGACCATCGTTCCCGAGCCGGTATAGGCATAAGCGGGCTGAAGGCCGGTGAGATAGTTGGTGCCCAGTCCGGGCAAGGCCGGAGCGGCGCCGATGACTTTCAACATGACTACGCCATCGGCAGGTACGTTGGTGGTGAAACCGTTCGTGAACGTTCCCAGATCGGCATGCCCCCACAAGTCGCGCACCGTCGCTGTGCCGGCTTGCAGACCAAGGTTCGTCCAGTTCACGGTCATGCTGGACGCGATGCTGGTCAGATTAAACAGCGCGACGGCTTTGGTGTTGAAATCCGTTCCCAGAGGCTTGCACCAGATCTGTCGGGTATAGGTGCCGGCCACCTGAATTCCCTGTTCCCCGGCGGAGTCCTGGTCCACGGCAATGACTTCCGGATTGGTCAAAATGGCCAGGGTTTGCGCAGACATCGTGGTCAAATCGTTGCCGGTAATCAAGGGTGCGGCGAGCATGCACCACAGGCTGAACTGGGATTGATCCTGCGTGGCCGTCATTCCGCCATTGCCAACCTCCAGCATGTCCGGGTCGTTCCACCGTCCCGGGCCGGCGACAAAGGCCATCGGGCTGTCGCTCGCCAGATTCGAAACAAAACTGGAAAACGTGTCCTGAATGTCCGCGGTCGTACGCCACATATTGCCACAGTCCGGCATCCACGAGCTGAAGGACCAGTCACACAAGCTGAACACGATCGGCCGTCCGCCTTCCGACAACGCGCCGGCCATCCTCGCATCGTCCACATTGGTATTATCGCCGGGCGGAACATTGCAGTTGTCATACTTCAGATAATCGATCCCCCAGGCCGCGTAGGTCAGGGCGTCGAGATATTCATAGCCAAAGCTGCCGGGCTTGCCCTGGCAGGTGGCGGTGCCGTGATCCGAATAGATGCCCAGCTTAAGGCCTTTGGAATGGACGTAATCCGCCAGCACCCGGATGCCGTCGGGAAACCTGACCGGATCGGCGACAATGACACCGTTGGCGTCGCGGTTGGTCTGCCAGCAATCATCGATATTAATGAACTGATAACCTGCGGCCTCCATGCCGTTGGTGGCCATGGCATCGGCTTCGTGCCTGACGATGCTTTCATCAATGTTACACCCGAAGTGATTCCAACTGTTCCAGCCCATCGGGGGCGTGAGCGCGAGGCTGTTCGTCAATCCCCACGCGCTGCGAGCGGGAACCAGCAAGAAGAGCAATGAGGCGGCCATAAATGAAAGACGGAAACGGGTCATAGTTCGACTACGCCGGCGATAAACCTGTGAACCAACCACTGCTCTATTTTATCTATCGCGATGCCGTCAAACTCGCCTAACAAGAACTCCGCACTTCCGAATCGCCCCCTATCGGCCTCACACCGAGCGTGAGGTTGCCTTGCTGTCTGCTCCTGAATCGCCTGGTTTAATTCAACGTATTGGTATCTGCTCATTATTCTTTTTCCTGCGGCGGGAACACCCACAAGTGTTCCCGCCGCTTCTCTCCACGGTCATTGGACTCTGACGCGGTAGAATTGTGTGCCGGACACGGTATTGGTGTAAGGCGATGTCGCGCCGTTGACATTGTTATACGTGCCGTTGACGGTACTGGCTGATTGCAGCGTGCCCTGCGGCCAGCTCAGGATCACATTGTTGCCCGAACGCTGAATACTGAGCGTGACGGCCGACGAACTGACGGCGGAGTAACTCTCAAACGAGGCGTTTTGAGCCACCGTCTCGTAGCTGGCCCAGGTCCAGTTCGCGTCATCCAATCCCGAATGGATGCGTGCTTCATCAATCAACCCGTCGAACGCAAAGGCTCCAGCGTTGAATCGGCCCAGGTTCATATCGGTGTTGGTCGGGAAGTCGGCGACCACGGAGCCGGAAGCCTGGAGTGTGCCGTCCACATACAACTGGGTTGTGCCGCCGGGGCGGTTTACTACCGCGGTCAGCAAATGCCACTGGCCGACGGAGACCATGCCCGTCGCCGTTTCCGGTTGTTGGCCGCTGGTGCCGTCGCCGGTGCCCAACAGCAGCGCACCGTCGGCGGTATTGTAATCGTTTATAAACAGCGCTACCTCGGCCGAGGTGTAACCGCCGGGGCCGTTAACCCAAACGCCTTGAATATTGGAAGCAGTCGGGGTGAGATTCACCCAGGCCGACAAGGTGAAGGCGTTGCCCAGATTGACATTGCCGGCGTCGAGATAGGAACCGCCGCTAAACGAGCCGGCCTCGCCCACGATGCCCGCTGCCGACAGCGGTGCGGTGGTGCCGTTCCCCGGATATTGCAGCGTGCTGTCGAGATATGGGAATCCACTCTGTTCCATGTGATACACCACCTCATAGGATGGCAGTGACTGGAAGGTCGGCGGCACCCAGACCGCTCCGTTGGTGGTGAAAGCAGGCGGTGTGACCGCAGCCGCATTGCCCCAATAGGCCCAGATGAAATTATTCGTGCCTGACAAGGCCGGGACCTGCACCCAGACCGCGGAACTGCCGCTGGGATTCCATTCGTCGATCTCATACGGAATTTCATTCGAGCCGCTGGCATCGGTGAAACGCAGGTCTCCACCCGTTGCCGAAGCAAACTGCGAATAGGAGAACCCGGATACATTGGTCCCCAATCGCACCAGCACAGGGAAGTCCTGCAGCGTTTCACTCCGGTTATAACCACTGAAGGTGATCTTCACCCGCGACCCGTAAGACACAGGATTGAGCGACGGCGGGACAATGCCAACCACGGTGCCGGTGCTGCTGTCAGTAGGCACTCCGGCGCTGAAGTTGTTGGTGACCGCGCAGAAGTAGGTGTTGGTGCCACCGAGGACATTAAATGCATAGGCGTGACTGGTGGCGCCCGCGATGGGCGCTCCGTCCCGGTACCATTGGTAGGCAAGCCCCTGCCCGCTGCCGCCTACGGTTATGGAGTAGGTCTCCGGCGTGCCGACATAGGCCGTCAGGTTGGTCGGCTGCAAGTCCACCGAAATAACCGGCGGCCCGGAGCCAAC